>DASUEE010000049.1:0-15596 GCA_036275235.1 Acidimicrobiales bacterium
CCGCCCGTCGGTGCCGTTCATGGCCACGGCGAGCTCGGCCCCCCAGATCGCCGTCTCGTGCAGCGCCGAGAAGTACACGTGGTTCGACCGGCGGCCCTCGTGGAAGTTCGAGCCGCGTCCGGCCTCCAGGAGGTCGCCGACTGCGAAGGTCGACCGGGTGCCGTGGAAGAACGGTCCCTCCACGTGGTCGCACGCATCGAACGTCACCGGGACGTGCTCGACGCCGTCGGAGGCGTCGATCGACTCCTGGATCGACCTCGTCGGGCCCTCCCCACCGTGCGCTGACATCGCCGCTCCCATCTCTCGTCCGCCCCCGGACCCTTCCTACCGGTAGAGGCCCTCGCGAAGCTTGATCCCGTGCTCGACCCACGCCTTCATCGCCGTGTGCCGCCAGGAGCCGTTCCCAATTCTGGGCGAAGAGTGGGAATGGATCGCCGTGTCCGCTGTTGTACGTGCAACCACCGCCGGAGCGTCCGGCGGTCGAGGACCGCACAGGAGCCAGCGTGGCCCAGACCCGAGACGAGTCCCGTCCCGACACCTCCGTCCGCACCGTCCCCGTCCTCCCCCTGACCACCGGCGTCGTCCTGCCCCAGATGGTGGTGACCGTCGCCCTCGAGACCGACGAGGCCCGCGCCGCCGCCGACGCGCTCGGTGCCCTCGACCGCGACCCCAAGCCCGAGCTGCTCCTCGTCCCCCGCGTCGACGGCCGCTACGGGCGCATCGGCGTGCTCGCCACCGTGGAGTCCCACGGCGAGCTGCCCGGGGGCACCCCCGCGCTCATCGTCCGCGCCACCGGCCGGGCCCGCATGGGCGCCGGCGTGGTCGGCACCGGCACCGCCCTGCTCGTCGAGGCCGACCCGATCGCCGAGCCCGATCCCTCCGCACGGGCCATCGAGCTCGCCGACGAGCTCCGCTCGGCCACCCGAAGCCTGTTCGAGCAGCTGGGCGGCCGCCGGCTGACCGCCGTGCTGGACGAGGTCGACGGACCCTCGGCGCTGGCCGACCTGGCCGGCTGGTGGCCCGACCTCGCGCTCGAGCGCAAGGTCGAGCTGCTGGAGACCGTCGACGTGCGAGCCCGGGTCGAGCTCGTGCTCGGCTGGGTCCGAGACGCCCTCGCCGAGGCCGAGGTCGCCACGACGATCCGCTCGCAGGTCGAGGAGGGCATGGAGGCGCGCCAGCGGGAGTTCCTGCTCCGCCAGCAGCTGGAGGCCATCCGCAAGGAGCTCGGCGAGGGCGGCGACGACGAGGACCTCGCCGCCACCTTCCGGGCGAGGCTCGCCGAGCTCGAGCTCACCGACGAGGCCCGGGCCCACGCCGAGCGCGAGGTCGACCGGCTCGAGCGGATGAGCCCCCAGAACGCCGAGTACGGCTGGGTGCGCACGTGGCTCGAGACCTTCGTCGAGCTGCCGTGGGGCAGCCGCACGGCGGACGACCTCGATCTCGTCGCGGCGAAGGGCGTGCTCGACGCCGATCACACCGGCCTCGACGAGGTGAAGGACCGCATCGTCGAGTTCCTCGCCGTGCGCAAGCTCCGGGCCGAGCGCGGCGTGGAGGAGGCGGGAGGCCGGGGCAGCGGCGCGATCGTGACCCTCGCCGGCCCGCCCGGCGTCGGCAAGACGTCGCTCGGCGAGTCCGTGGCGCGGGCACTGGGTCGGAAGTTCGTGCGGGTCGCCCTCGGCGGCGTGCGCGACGAGGCCGAGATCCGTGGCCACCGGCGCACGTACGTCGGCGCCCAGCCCGGTCGCATCGTGCGGGCCCTCACCGAGGCCGGCTCGATGAACCCCGTCGTCCTCCTGGACGAGGTCGACAAGGTGGGCAGCGACTGGCGGGGCGACCCCTCCTCGGCGCTGCTCGAGGTGCTCGACCCGGCGCAGAACCACACCTTCCGCGACCACTACCTCGAGGTCGACCTCGACCTGTCCGAGGTGCTCTTCATCGCCACCGCCAACGTGCTCGACACGATCCCCGGCCCGCTGCGCGACCGCATGGAGATCATCACGATCGACGGCTACACCGAGGACGAGAAGGTCGCCATCGCCCGCGACCACCTGCTCGCCCGCCAGGTCGAGCGCAACGCCCTGCGGCCCGACGAGGTCACGGTCACCGACGAGGCCTTGCGCGCCATCGTCGACGGCTGGACCCGGGAGGCCGGGGTGCGCGGGCTCGAGCGGCTGCTCGGCAAGGTGCTGCGCAAGGCGGCGACCCGCATCGCCGGCGGCGACGCGTCCTCGGTGACCGTCGACGTCGACGACCTGCGCGACCTCATCGGCCGCCCCCGCTTCGACGAGGACCACGCCGACCGCACCGGCGTCCCCGGCGTGGCCACCGGCCTCGCCGTCACGGGCGCCGGCGGCGACGTCCTCTACGTGGAGACCACGGCGATGGACGGCGAGACCGGCCTCACGCTCACCGGCCAGCTCGGCGACGTCATGAAGGAGTCGGCGTCCATCGCGGTGTCGTACCTGCGGGCCAACGCCGCCTCGCTCGGACTCGACGCCGAGGCGCTCCAGCGGCGCTTCCACGTCCACTTCCCCGCCGGGGCGATCCCCAAGGACGGCCCATCGGCCGGCATCACCATGACCACGGCGCTCGCCAGCCTGCTCACCGGCCGGCCCGTTCGCAGCGACGTGGCCATGACCGGCGAGGTCACCCTCTCCGGACGGGTGCTGCCGATCGGCGGCGTGAAGCAGAAGCTGCTCGCCGCCCACCGCACCGGCATCCGCACGGTCGTGCTCCCGGCCCGCAACGGCGCGGACCTCGACGACGTCCCCGAGTCGGTCCTGGCGGACCTCGACGTCCACCTGGTCGCCGACGTGCGCGACGTCCTCGACCTCGCCCTCGAGCCCGCCGCCTGACCCCCAGGAGACCCGACCCCCAGGAGACCCGACCCCCAGGAGGGTGGGCAACCGCTGGGGGCGGCCGATCAGCGCGGCGAGTGGGTCGCCGCGCTCGGCGAGGCGATCGAGGGCGGTGCGGATCGTCCAGCGGTCCGACGTCAGCGAATCGTCGTCGAGCTCGTCCCAGGTGATCGGCATCGACACCGGGGCGCCCGGCGCCGGCCGGACGCTGAACGGGGCGACGAGCGTCTTGTTGATCGCGTTCTGCGTGTAGTCGAGGCGGGCGAGGCCCCGCCGGTCGTCCTTGGTCCACCTCCAGCTGACGAGCTCGGGGATGCTGGCGCCGACCGCCTTCGAGAGCTTCTCGACCCACGCCCGGGTCTCGTCGAAGGAGTACCTCGGCTCGACCGGGATCCAGATCTGGAAGCCCCGCTTGCCGCTCGTCTTCGGGCACGCCTCGACGCCGAGGTGCTCGAGCGCGGTGCGGTGGAGGCGGACCATGAGGAGGAGGTCCTCGTGCGAGGTCTCCGGGCCGGGGTCGACGTCGATCAGCGCCCACGTCGGGCGGTCCTGGGCGTGGCCGGCCGAGGTCCACGGGTGGAGCTCGAAGGCCGCCAGGTTCGCCGCCCACACGAGCGACGGCATGGAGTCCAGCACGGCGTAGACCCCGGTCTCGCCCTCGTCGGCGTCGGCGTTGCGCCACCCCGTGACCCACTCGGGCGCGTGGTCGGGCCGGGCCTTCTGCCAGAAGCCCTTGCCGCCGGCGCCGTTCGGGTAGCGGTGCATGTTCACGGGGCGGTCGTGCAGGTACGGCAGCATCCAGGGCGCGATCAGGGCGTGGTAGCGGAGCAGCTCGCGCTTGGTCACCGGCGGATCGCCGTCCCGGCCGGGGAACAGCTCCTTGTCGAGGTTGGTGACCTTCACCGCCCGCCCGCCGAGCTCCCACGTGCCGCCGGCGCCCAGCGCGTCGAGAGCGGCGAGCTCGTCCTCGCTGGCGGCGGTGAACGCCTCCCGCTGCAGGGCGCGCTCCGTCGGTTCCGCCGCCTCCGCGGCGGGTCGGTCGCTGCGCCAGACGTGGTCGGGGTCGGCGGCGACCTCGTCGTTCGTCCGCCCCGTCAGCACGGAGCGCGGGTGGTCCTCGGCGTCCCAGCCCTCGACCGCGTGCTCGTCGGTCTTGTGGAACAGGAGCCAGTTCTCCTTGCCGCCCTCGTCGCCCTTGCGGACCAGCACGAAGCGGCCACGGACCTTCTCGGCCTCGACGTCGAAGTGCAGCGACCCCTTCTCGAGCGCCCGCCGCACGTCCTCGCCCTCGGCGGGCACCCACGTGCCGAGGTCCCAGACGATGACGTCGCCGCCGCCGTACTCCCCCTTCGGGATGACGCCCTCGAACTCGGCGTACTCGATGGGGTGGTCCTCGGTGCGGACGGCGAGCCGCTTGGCAGCGGGGTCGAGCGACGGTCCCTTCGGCACCGCCCAGGACAGCAGCACGCCGTCCCACTCGAGGCGCACGTCGTAGTGCCGGCGGGTCGCCCGGTGGCGCTGGACCACGAAGCGCAGCCCTCCTCCATGCGGACCGGAGCTGGGGCCGCCGGCCGGCTCGGGCGTCCGCGCGAAGTCACGCTTCGCGTCGTACTCCCGCAGGTGGGGGCTGCGGCGGGGGGCGGGGTCGGCGGTGCTCACGGTGGACCTCGGCGCACCCCTACCCGCCGCACGGCCGCGACGTACTCGCGAGGGTCGAGGCGGGGTATCTGTCGGCGATGGCCACGAACCACGTGCGGTCCTCCCTCAGCCCCGAGCAGGTCTTCGCCCACCTCACCAACCCCTGGGAGTATCCGAAGTGGCTCCTCGGCGCCAGCAAGATGCGTGACGTCGACGACGCCTGGCCGGCGGTGGGCTCCAACTTCCACCACCGCGTCGGCGTGGGGCCGATCAAGGTCAACGACCGCTCGCAGGTGCTCGAGATCGACCCGCCCCGCAAGCTCGTGCTCCTCGTGAAGGCCCGCCCGCTCTTCCAGGGCAAGGTGACGTTCACGGTCGAGCCCGACGGCGACGGGTCGATCCTCACGCTCGAGGAGGTGCCGGCCTTCCCCGGCGCCGGCCTGCTCAAGCCCCTGGTCGACCCGCCCACCCACGTGCGGAACAAGGAGTCGCTCGAGAACCTGGCCGACCTCATGCACCCCGGCGACGGGGAGACAGCCGCCTGAGGCGGTCGTGGGCGAGCGCTGCCGACGCGGCGTTCGCCCCGCACGCCCCGTGCACGCCGCCGCCGGGGTGCGCGGAGGCCGACGCCAGGTAGAGCCCGGGCACTGGGGTCTCGGTGCGACCGAGCCCCACCGTCGGTCGGAACACCAGCTGCTGGTGCAGCTGCGCGCTCCCGAGGCTCTTGTCGCCGAGCAGCAGGTTGGCGTCGTCGGTCTCCATCGAGCGCGGCGACTGGATCTCGCGCCGACGGATCGTGCTGCGGAAGCCCGGGGCGTAGCGCTCGATGCGGGCCTCCATGCGGTCGGCGAAGCGCCGGCACTGGTCGTCGTCCCAGGTGCCGTCGATGCCCTCGCCACCGGCGTCCCCGCGAACCTCCTGGGGCACGCTCGTGTACGCCCACAGCGACTCGGTCCCGGCCGGCGAGCGGGTGTGGTCCGCCGTCGTCATCTGGCCGATGAGCAGGAACGGGTTCGCCGGCACGTGCCCGCAGGACAGCTCGGCCGACGTGTACGTGAGCTCGTCGAGGGACGAGGCGAGGTGGACGGTGCCGGCCTGCGACACCTCCGGGTCGGTCCAGGGGACCGGCGTGTCGAGCGTCCAGTTGACCTTGAAGGTGGCCGCGCCTCGCTGGTAGCGGCGCATCTCGTGGTGGACCCGCGTGGGCACGGCGTCGACCGGCAGCAGCTCGTCGTAGAGGCGCGGGGCGACGACGTCGGCGAGCACGGCCCGTCGCGCCCGGAGGAGCTCGCCGTCGACGACGACCCCGGCGGCACGCCCGTCCTCCACGACGACCTGGGTGACCGGCGACTGGCAGCGCAGCTCGCCGCCCACGACGCCGAGGCGGCGCACCAGCGCGTCGGTGAGCGCGCCGGCCCCGCCGCGGGGCACGGGCCACCCCTGCGACTGGCCGATGGCGGCGAGCATCCAGCCGAAGAAGCCGCTCGCCGCGCTCTCCGGCGTCATGTCGGCATGGAGGCCGCAGCCGGCGATGAGCAGCGCACCGCCCTCGCCGTCGAAGTGCTCCTGGGCGAAGCGCCGGACGGGCAGCAGCCCCGTGCGCACCAGCTCGCCGGCGCCCCGGATGCCGAGCCGGGCGAGCAGGCGCAGGCCGTGGCGGACCGGGGGGAAGGGTCGCATGAACGCGTCGAGGAGCGGACCCTCCATGTGCTCCCAGCGGTCCTGCAGCTCGAGCCACCGTTCGCCGTCGCCGAGCGCGAAGGCGTCGAGCGAGCGAGCCGTGACCTCACGGTCGCGGGAGAGCACGGCGCTCGGGCCGTCGGCCGTCGGGTTCGCCAGCACGGCCGGCGAGTGCACCCACTCGAGCCCGTGGCGCTCGAGCTCGAGGTCGGCGAGCACCGGCGAGGCCACGCCCAGGGGGTAGAAGGCGCTGAACCGGTCCACGACGAAGCCGGGCTCGAGCGTCTCGGCGCTCCGCACGGCACCGCCGGGCTCGTCCTGCGCCTCGACCAGGAGGACGTCCCAGCCGCGGTCGGCCAGCAGGTTGGCGGCGGCGAGCCCGTTGGGGCCGGCGCCGACGACGATGGCATCGCGCTCCTCTGTCACCGGTCACGCTTACCCAGGCCCGCCGAAGACGTGAACCACGGACGCGTGCAACGCAGCCGCTGCCAGTTTCAGGTGGAGGACGTGCAGCGCAGGGGCTGCCAGTTTCAGGTGGAGGACGTGCACCGCAGGGGCTGCCGGTCCCGGGAAGACGTGCAACGGAGCCGCTGCCAGTTTCAGGTGGGGGAGTGGGCCGAGAGGCGCTCGCGCTGGGGGCCGACGGTCTGCGCCGGGTCGGCGGCCGACGCCCGGCCGGCCTCGAACACCCCGAAGCGGGTGCACAGCGATGCGGCCATCAGCGCTGCTCCGCCCCCGACCCGTAGCGCCGGGCGCCGCCGGCCGAGCACCGTGGCGAGCACGCCGGCCGGCGCCAGCACCTCGCCCGCCCGCATCCACCGTCCGGCCCGGCCCTGCTCGTACGACGTGGCGAGGGACCCGAGCCGGCGCTCCATGCGCCAGACCGCAGCCGCCTCGACCGCCCACCCCATCGCGGCCAGCCGTCGCGCCGGCCCCGCCTCGCCCGGAGCGAGCAGCGCGGCGAGACCGCCGGCCGCGGCCGCGCCGGACCCGGCGAACACGTAGGGCAGCTCGCGGTGGGCCTCGTGCCACGCGGGCACCGCCGTGTTCGCCAGCAGCACGGCGGTGTACGTGGCCAGCACAGGCGAGAGCGCGGCGGCGCCGGCGGTGGCGGCGACCCCGCACCGTGGCGCGATGCCGGTGACCGACGAGGCGGCCGCCGCCCCGGCCGCCGGGCCGTAGGCGGCCAGCACCCAGGAGCCCATGCTCATCGGCGAGGTGGGCTTGAACGTGCGGAGCATGTTGAGGAAGCGGGCCGGGCGGCCGAGGTCGTGCACCAGGGCGATCGTCGACCCGCTGATGGCGGCGAGGGCCGCCAGCTTCGTGCGCTGCGACAGCACCTGCCGCCCGGTGAGGTCGGCCCCGGCGGCCAGCAGCGAGGATCCGGCCGCCAACCCGCCGAGGAAGAGGTACGCCGGCACGTCGGGCACCTTCCAGACCGGACCGTTCAGCACCGGCTCGCCGTAGTACGACCGGGGCTCGGCCCGGGGCACCATGCGCTGCTCGCCACCCCGCCCCATCAGCCGCCACCGACGAACGCGACGGCGACGACCGCCGCCATCGCCGCACCGGCCGCTGCCGCACGGCGCCACATCGCCCCCAGTCGGCGGGTGGTGACCACGGGGTCGGGCGGGAGGCCGTACACCTCGGGGTCGTCGAGCAGCAGGAAGAAGGCGCCGGCGCCGCCCACGCCGTCGTCGGGAGATGCGCCGTACAACCTTGCGTCGCCCACCCCCCGCTCGTGCAGGGCATCGACGCGCGCGGCCGCCCGCTCGCGTAGCTCGTCGAGCGGACCGAACTGGATGGAGTCCGTGGGGCACGCCTGCGCGCACGCCGGTTCCAGGCCCGACGAGGTGCGGTCGTGGCACAGGGTGCACTTCCAGGCCCGGCCGTCACCGGTGCGCTGGTCGATCACCCCGAACGGGCAGGCCGGGATGCAGTAGCCGCAGCCGTTGCAGATGTCCTCCTGCACCACGACGGTGCCGAGGTCCGTGCGGAACAGCGAGCCCGTGGGGCACACATCGAGGCAGGCCGCCTCCGTGCAGTGCTTGCAGACGTCGCTCGACATCAGCCACCGCACGTCGCCCGCCGGCGCCGTCTGCTCGATGAACGCGACGTGCCGCCACGTGTCGGCGCCGAGTCCGACCGTGTTGTCGTAGGAGTAGCCGGTGAACGTGAAGCCGTCGTCGGGCACGCCGTTCCACTGCTTGCACGCCACCTCGCACGCCTTGCACCCGATGCACACGCTGGTGTCGGTGAAGAAGCCCATGCGGCGCGGGGTCCCGTCGGGCTGCAGCCAGCCGACCGGGAGCTCGGACAGGTACGGCGCCATCAGCGGTCCTCGAGCCCGGTGGTCTCGTCGATGCCGGCCCGGCGCTGGTATTCGCGCACCAGCTCGTTGCGGGCCGCGCCACGCGGTCGACGTCCGGCCACCACGTCGCACGCCAGCGCCTTGACCTCCTGGATGTGCACGTTCGGATCGAGCGACAGGTGGGCGAGCTCGTTGGCGGCGTCGCCGGTGCTCAGTCCCTGATCGCCCCAGTGGTACGGCAGGCCGACCTGGTGGAGCGTGCGCCCGGCGACGGTGAGCGACGGGATGCGATCGGTGACCAGCACCCGGGCCTCGATGGCGGCGCGCGCGGTGACGATGGTGGCCCACCCGGCGTTCTCGAGTCCCCGCTCGGCGGCCAGCGCCGGCGACACCTCGCAGAACATCTCGGGCTGCAGCTCCGAGAGGTACGGGAGCCAGCGGCTCATGCCACCGGCCGTGTGGTGCTCGGTGAGCCGGTAGGTGGTGGCGACGTAGGGGAAGACCTCGCTGCCCGCCTCGTCGCCGCTGGGCTGGTAGCGGTTGTCCGGGGCGCTCGCCCGGACGACCCGCGCCGGGTTTCGCTGGGGGCCGTGCACCGCGTTGCGCACAGGCGAGTCCTGGGGTTCGAAGTGCGCGGGCAGCGGTCCGTCGGCGAGCCCGGTGGGCGCGAACAGCCACGCCTTGCCGTCGGCCTGCATGGTGAACGCGTCGTCGCCGGCGAGGGCGGACGGGCCCCGCGCGTCCGGACCCGGCTCGTGGCCGGGCGGCGTCCCGAGCGGGAAGTCCGGCACGTCGTGCCCCGTCCAGCGCTGCAGCTCCTCGTCCCACCAGACCAGGGCCTTGCGCTCGCTCCACGGCCGTCCGTCGGGGTCCGCCGACGCCCGGTTGTAGAGGATCCGCCGGTTCGCCGGCCACGCCCACCCCCACTCGGGCGCCACCCAGGACTGCTCGTGCCCGGGGCGGCGGCGGTCGGCCTGGTTGACGCCGTCGGCGAACACGCCGGCGTAGATCCAGCACCCGCACGCGGTGGAGCCGTCGTCGGCCAGGTCGAGCGAGGAGGCCAGCGGCGCGCCCGACGCGTCCCAGCCACCGATCTCCCGCAGCACCGCCTCGGCGCTCGGCTCGTCGAGCGGTCCGTGCAGCGGGTAGTCCCAGGTGAGGTCCAGGAGCGGACGGTCGGCCTCGTCGGTGGAGCCGGCGAGCTTGTCCCGGATGATCCGCCCGAGGTGGTAGGCGAACCACAGGTCGCTGCGCGCGTCGCCCTCGGGCTCCTGCGCGGTGTGGTGCCACTGCAGCATGCGCTGCGTGTTGGTGAACGTGCCGTCCTTCTCGAGGTGCGCGGCGGCCGGCAGGAAGAACACCTCGGTGCCGATGTCCTCGGTGCGCAGCTCGCCCGACTCGATCTCGGGACCGTCCCTCCACCACGTGGCGCTCTCGATCAGCGCCAGGTCGCGCACCACCAGCCAGTCGAGCGCCGCCATCCCCAGGCGCTGCAGCTTGGCGTTCGCCGACCCCACCGCCGGGTTCTCCCCCAGCAGGAAGTAGCCCCGGCAGGTCCCGTCGAGCTGCTCCTGCACGGTCTGGTACGTGCTGTGGTCACCCGTGAGGCGGGGCAGGTGGTCGAAGCAGAAGTCGTTGTCCGGCGTGGCGGCGTCGCCCCACCACGCCTTGAGCAGGCTGACGACGTAGGCGCGGGCGTCGCCCCAGTGCCCCTTGGCCAGGGCCTGCGCCTCCACCAGCGACCCGAGGTCGTCGTGCTCGCCGGCGCGGGGCATCGGGAGGTAGCCGGGCAGGAGGTTGTACAGCGTCGGGATGTCGGTGGAGCCCTGGATGGAGGCGTGCCCCCGCAGCGCGAGGATCCCGCCGCCGGGACGTCCGATGTTGCCGAGGAGGGTCTGCAGGATCGCCGCCGCCCGGATGTACTGCGCCCCGACCGTGTGCTGGGTCCAGCCGACGGCGTAGCAGAAGGCCGTCGTGCGCTCCCGTTCGCTGTTCTCCACCACGACCCGGCAGAGCTCGGCGAACGTGTCCCGGGGAACGCCGCACACCTCCTCGACCAGCGCAGGGGTGTAGCGGGCGAAGTGGCGCTTCAGCACCTGCAGCACGCACCGCGGGTGCTGCAGCGTCTCGTCCCGTCGCGGGCGGGCGTCGACGTGAGCTCCGGACGCGCCGAGCGAGTGCGGGTCGGGCTCTTCGGCGTCGCCGTCGCGCTCGTACTGCCAGGTGTCCGGGTCGTAGGTGGCGGTCTCCGGGTCGAAGCCGGAGAACAGCCCGTCGAGGTCCTCGGTGTCGCGGAAGTCCTCGCGCAGCAGGAACGACGCGTTCGTGTAGGCGACCACGTAGTCGTGGAACCACGTCTCCTCGGTCAGGACGTGGTTGATGATCCCGCCGAGGAGGGCGATGTCGCTGCCCGCGCGCAGCGGGACGTGCAGGTCAGCGACCGCGCTGGTGCGCGTGAACCGGGGGTCGACGTGGACGACCGTGGCACCGCCGGCCTTGGCCTCCATCACCCACTGGAACCCGACGGGGTGGCACTCGGCCATGTTCGAGCCCTGGATGACGATGCAGTCGCTGTTCGCCAGGTCCTGCTGGAAGGTCGTGGCGCCGCCACGGCCGAAGGAGGTCCCCAGACCGGGGACGGTGGAGCTGTGTCATATGCGCGCCTGGTTCTCGATCTGGATGGCGCCGAGCGCGGTGAACAGCTTCTTCCAGAGGTAGTTCTCCTCGTTGTCGAGGGCGGCACCGCCGAGGCTGGCGAACCCCATCGTGCGACGGACGCGCTGCCCCTCGTGCTCCCACTGCCAGCCCTGGCGGCGGGCGGCGATCACGCGGTCGGCGATCATGTCCATGGCCTGCTCGAGCGGCAGCGGCTCCCACCCGGTGCCGCCGGGCCGGCGGTAGCGCACCCGGTGCTCGCGCCCCGGCCCGTTCGTCAGCTGCAGGGTCGCCGACCCCTTCGGGCAGAGCCGGCCGCGGCTCACCGGGGAGTCCGGGTCGCCCTCGACGTGCGTGACCCGGCCGTCGTGCACGTACGCGCGCTGGCCGCACCCCACGGCGCAGTACGGGCAGACGGAGCGGACCACCGCGTCGGCGGAGCGCGTGCGGGGCAGCACCTCCTCGGTCCGCCGGCTGCGCACGGCCTCGCCCCGTCCGCTGCGATCGGGACCGAGCAGCTGGCGGAGGACGGGCCACCGGACCCGGGTCGCGATCTTGCCGCCCGCCACGGCGGATCAGCTCCGCGCCGCGCGGAGGCGGAGCGTGAACTCGCTGCCCTCCCCCGGCGTGGACGACAGCGACACGGAGCCGCCCTGCGCCTCCGTGAACTCCTTGACGATCGCCAGCCCAACGCCGGTGCCGGGACGGTGCGCGACACCCCCACCCACCCGGTAGAAGCGCTCGAACACCCGCTCGTGCTCGGACGCAGGGATGCCGTCGCCCTGGTCCCGCACGCGGAGCACGACCCGATCGCCCTCGGCAGCGCCCGTGATCGCGATCGTGGAACCGAGCGGGGAGAACTTGGCGGCGTTGGTGAGCAGGTTCGAGAGGACGCGTGCGATGGCCTTCTCGTCGACCAGCGCGACGAGCCCCGCCGGCACGTCGACCTCCACCTGGTGCTGCTCGAGGGCGACGGCGAGCTGCCGACGTGCGTCCTCGACGAGGTCGCGGAGCTCGTGCGCCCGGACGTCCATCACGAGGTGGCCCCGCTCGAGGCGGGTGAAGTCGAGGAGGTCCTCGATGAGCCGGTCCAGGCGCATGCCGGCCGCGGCGATCCGCTCGACCAGCGCGCGCTGCTGCTCCGGCGCCGTGGCCTCCCACTGCGCGACGAGCAGATCGGCGAAGCCGCGGATCGCGGTGAGCGGGGTGCGCAGCTCGTGCGAGACCGTGGAGAGGAAGTCGGAGCGGATCCGGTCGACCTCCCGCAGCTGTCGGGTGGCCTCCCGCTCCGCCTCGAACGCCGCCGCCTGCACGGCCTCGGCGCGCTTGCGCACGCTGACATCCCGGATGGCCGCCGAGATGCTCACCCGGTCTGCGGACAGGAGGGGGCTGAGCGAGATCTCCACCGGGAACTCGGAGCCGTCCTTGCGCATGGCGAACAGCTCCAGGCCCGCACCCATCGGCCGCACCTTGGGCGCGGCGACGTACGCCTCCCGGTGCGCCGGGTGGTGGCCCCGGAAGCGGGGCGGCACGAGGGTCTCCACCGGTCGGTCGAGCAGCTCCCCGCGCTCGTAGCCGAACATCGCCTCGGCCTGGGAGTTCACGAGCTCGATCCGGCCGTCCGGGTCCACGATCACCATCGCGTCCGGGGCCGCGTCGACGAGACCCCGGAACCGGGCCTCCGCGGCCTTGCGCTCGGAGACGTCCCTGATCGCCGCCGAGACGAGCCGCCCGCCCTCGGTGTCGATCGACGACAGCGAGATCTCGGCCGGGAAGACCGAGCCGTCCTTGCGTCGGGCGGCGAGGTCGATGCCCTGGCCCATGGGCCGCGTGCGCGCCTCGAGGAAGTACCGGTGGCGGTGCCCGGGATGGCCCGCACGGTGCTCCTCCGGCACCAGCACCTCGATCGGCCGGCCGAGCAGCTCGGCGCGGGTGTACCCGAACAGCACCTCGGTCTGCGTGTTCGCCAGCTCGATCCGGCCCTGGTCGTCGACGACCACCATGGCATCGGGAGCGGCCTCGAGCAGGCCCTCGAACAGGGACTCGCGCGCCCTGCGTGCGGTGACGTCGCGGGCGACCACGGAGGCACCGGTGATGTGTCCCGCGGCGTCACGGATCGGCGACACCGTGACCGAGACGGCGACGTGCGTGCCGTCCCTGCGGCGGTGCAGCACCTCGACCTGGGGCGTGGCTTCACCGCCGGCCACGCGCTCGACCGCCTCGCCGACCACGTCGGCGCCGGCGTCTCCCGCCAGCAGCGCGACGGGCCGGCCGACGACGTCGGCGGGGGTGTGGCCGTAGAGCGCCTGGGCCGCGGGGTTCCAGCTCAGCACGACACCCTCGAGGGAGGTGGTGGCGATGGCGTCGGCGGCGCCTTCGACGACGGCAGCCATCCGGTCGCCCGAAGGGTCCTCGCGGGAGCTGAGCTGGGCGAGCGCCTGCCGCCGGCGGTCCTCGAGCTCCTCCGACGAGGCCGCGAGGACGTCCCGGATGCAGCCGACGAGCGTCGTGCCGTCGAAGGGCTTCGTCACGTAGCCGGCGACCCCGGCCTCCCACGCCCGCCGCTGGTCCTCTTGGTGGCTGCGGGCCGTCACCATGACCACCGGCACCGTGGCGGTCGCGGCCTCGGCGCGCAGCTCCCGCAGGACCTCCATCCCGTCCCGGTCCGGCAGCATCCAGTCCAGGACCACGAGGTCGAGCTCGCCCGACCGGGCGTGCGCCATCCCCGCCTCGGCGCTGCCGGCGTCCGTGACGCGCAGGCCGGCCAGCTCGAGCTGGAGCCGCGCCAGCAGCGCCACATCGGGGTCGTCGTCGATCACCAGGACGTGCCCGGCGCCTCTCGTTGCCTCGTCGACCACCGCAACAGTGTGCACGGTGCCGACGATCAGCAGTCGCCCGAAGCCCGGGTTCAGCGGGGCCCGGCCGGACCCGCGGAGCAGCGAGCCGCGCAGCGGGCCAGGTGGAGGTCGACCTCTGCCCCCCACGCGGCGTCGGCCACCAGCCAGGGGGTGGCCTGCTCGAGGGAGCGCAGGATGCCGGCCGACTCGATGCCGGCGCCCGCGCCGAGGCAGAGCATCCCGATCGCCGCACCCCGGCGCCGCCGGTCACGCGCGAACGACCACATCGCGTTGGCGCGGGCGAGCGCGCAGCTCGGCGCGCCGGCGGGGAGGGCCGGTGCCGATGTGCGGCCGGCATCGCCCACCAGGGCGTCGGCCAGCACGGGGACGAGCGGTGCTTCGACGTGCGCGGTCAGCTGGGCGAGGGCACGGGCACGCCCGGGCAGGTCGGCGGGAGGCGCGCCGTCGATCCGTGCGAGGCGGGCGTGCAGCCGGGAGGGGTCCGGGCGGGGCACCAGCCGGCGCAGCTGCTCGTCGAGCGCCTGCTCGAGGAACCAGTGCAGGGTCCGGGCCCGGAGCGAGACGGCTCGGTCGGGGTCCACACCGTCGAACCCCACCGTCCTGGCCGAGTTCAGCAGCCACAGGGCGGTGTGCAGGTCGGCGTCGTGGGGGTGGCCGCTCGGTCCCTTCGAGGCGTCGACGGGCTGGTCGTCCCGGCGACCGCCGGAGAGCAGGTCGACGACGCTGCGGCTGATCGGACCGCACGCGGGGATCGGCACGGGGAGGGCGGACGGCACGGCCCGCGAGCGGGGACGGATGTCGAGGATGGTCTCGTCGTCCACGAGGACGGTCATCGGCGGCTGGCTCCGATCTGGCCGTGGCGAGCCCACGGCATGCGCCCACCATCCCCCGGCGCCGCCCGTTTCATGCCCCGACGGGCGGTCAGGGGGCCGGGGTCAGCAGCCGAGTCCGGAACAGGTCGAGGACGTCGTCGAGGGCCCGCCGGGTCGGCGACCCCGGCTCGTCGACCAGGTGCTCCGTGAGCACCGAATGGGCCGGGGTGGCGGCGTCGGGGTTGGCGGCCTCGCCATCGAGCTCGACGGCACGGAACGCCGGGCCGAGCTCCCGCTCGAGGAAGCGGAAGCGCTCGGAGGGCACGAGGCGGTCGGTGGTGAAGCGCAGGCCGAGCACCTCGAGACCAGCCGCGCAGCGCTCCTTCACCACGGCCAGGTCCTCCGGGGAGATGTCGATGCCCGCCCGCTTGGCCTTCGTCGCACCGATGGGCATCGACGGCTGGGACAGCACCGGAGCGAGCAGGCGGTCGTCGGTGGCCATGGCCAGGGCGAAGCCCCCCGTGAAGCACATCCCGACGGCACCCACGCCCGGACCGCCGCACCGCTCGTGCTCGGCCGCCGCCAGCGCCCGCAGCCAATCGATCACCGGCGACGTGCGGCCGGTGGCCCAGACCGTGAACTCCTTCGACACGCACGCCGGGACCATGCTCGAGAGCAGGTAGCGGACGTCGGGCCGACCACCGGGGGCAGGGTCGCGACCGGGCTCGCCGAAGAGGTGGGGCAGGACGGCCGTGCAGCCGATGCCAGCCACCTCGCGGGCGAA
>DASUEE010000050.1:0-3468 GCA_036275235.1 Acidimicrobiales bacterium
CGATGCCGTAGCCGACGAGGGCGAAGGCGAGGACGCCCGCCATGCCGTCCATCAGGTTCTTCATCATGATGTTCGAGACGTTCTTCGCCCGGGTGAGGCCGGCCTCGACGAGGGCGAAGCCCGCCTGCATGAAGAACACGAGGATCCCGCAGACGAACACGAAGATGTTGTCGAGGATCACCTGCGAGGCGGGGGCCACCTCCTCGGCCTCCTGGGCGGCAGCGGGGTTGGCGAGCACGAGCACTGCGGCTCCGGCCAGACCCGCTCCGATGAGCAGCTTGCGCTTCACAGCATGACTCCTTGTTCCGGGGGACTTGTCGCTGGGGTGGGGTTGTCGCGCATGACAGCGATCTGACCCGGATCTGACCGTAAGCACCTGCGTTTTCACGCTTGTTCGCTCGGCGTTGCGTCGAGGGCAACGCTGTGTGACCGCAGTGTTTCCGGCCTCACCGGCCGGCCGAGACGGCCGCCGGCTCGAGCAGGTAGCCCCGCGACCGCACGGTGCGGATGGCGAGCCGCACCGGCTCGAGGCGGCGTCGCAGCCGGAGCACGTGCACGTCGAGCGCGTTGCGACCGGGGTGCCCGTCGGGCCAGCCGGCGGCGACGAGGTCGTCACGGCTGACGACGGCACCGAAGCGACGGACGAGCACGCCGGTGATGCGGGCCTCGACCGGGGGCAGCGGCGCCCAGCGGTCGCCGAAGCGGATGACGCCGTCGGCGTCGAGCTCGGGGACGAGCTCGAGCGACCGCTCGAGGCGCAGGCGCAACCCCTCCATCCGGGCCCGCAGGTCGAGCTCGGTGCACGGTTCGCGCACCCAGTCCTCGAGTGGGTCGGACGCCACGGGCGGAGCGGCCGAGCCGTCGACCACGAGCAGGCGAGGGCGTCCCGAACGGGCCAGCTGCTCCCGCAGGCCCCGCTCACCGGGCCACTGGACGATCGTCACCTCCTGCATCGCCGGCGGAAGGTACGGGGGCTGCGTTTCACGGGTGTTTCGTGGCCGTCACCGCTCGTGGCACTTCCCCCGACACGGTTCGCGGATGTTCCGTATGCTCCGCCCCATGCCGAAGACGAACGTGACCGACCACCTGGCCTCGGTCCCCCTGTTCAACGCCTGCTCCAAGAAGGAGCTGGGGATGATCGCCCGAGCGGGCACCGAGATGTCGTTCCCGGACGGCACCGTGCTGATGAAGCAGGACGACTCCGCCAGGGAGGCGTTCATCCTCACCGAGGGGACGGTCGTCGTGAAGCGCAACGGCCGCAAGGTCGCCGAGCTGGGACCAGGTGTCTTCCTCGGCGAGCTCGGCCTGCTCGATCGCGGTCCCCGCACCGCCACCGTCGAGGCCTCGGGCCCGGTCGAGGCGCTCGTGCTCGGGCCGCGCGAGTTCTCCGGCCTCCTCGACGAGGTGCCGACGATCTCCCACAAGCTGCTGCGGGCGCTGGCTGCCCGCATCCGCGAGCTCGACACCAAGGCGTTCGGCTAGGTCCCTACCGGGTCCGCCCCAGGCGCCGGGCGGCCACGCCGCTGGCGGCGCCGACCGCCCCGAGCGCAGCCACGGCCGCCACCACCGCGCCAGCGGGCACGCCGGCGTCGTCTTCGGTGACCGTGCTGGCCGCCGACTCGTCCGGGGTGTCCGCGCCGTCACCATCGCCACCCGGCGCGGGGGGTCGCGTCGAGGTCGATGTCGAGGCCCCACCCGGCGACGAGGTGCGCTCGCCGTCGCCCGAAGCCGTCGCCGTGGCGCGCTCGTCGTCGCCGTCCGTGGCCGGTGCCGATGTGGTGGGCGGGGTGCTCGGGTCCACCGCCCTCGGCGAAGGCCTCGTCACCGAGCCCGACGCGGCCACCGTGGTGGTGGGAGCCGGGTCCGGGGTCGGCGGCTCCACCACCGGTGGGTCCGGCCGGCCGAGCGCGGCACGCATGTCGAGGAGGCCGAAGCCGAAGGTGCTGTCCTCGCCCTGCGAGCCCAGGTCGCGCGCCGTGCTCAGGAGGCGATCGACCGCAGCTCGTGGTCCGAGGCCCGACGCCCGCAGCGCGGCCAGCGCGCCGCTCACGTGGGGAACCGCCATCGAGGTGCCGGCGTTCAGGGCGCAGCGCCGGCCCGGGAAGGCCGACAGGATGTCCCGGCCCTCCTCGCTGCTGCCGTCGCCGCCCGGCGCGGCGATGCCCCACCGGGCCGTTCCCACGCCGTTGGCGTAGGACGGCGAACGATCCCGGTTGTCGGTGGCGGTGACCACCACGGCGGGGACGTCGCCGTAGCCCGATGAGAAGAGGCTGCCGACGAGCTGGGTGTTGCCAGCGGCGAGCACGGGGATCGCTCCCTTGGCCCAGGCGTACTCGATGGCCTCCTCGAGCCCGGACTCGCCGAGGTTGCGCACGACCACGTCGGCGCCGAGGGAGAGGTTGATGACGGCGGGGGTCGGCTGGTGGTCGGCCGCCCGGCGGATGCCGTCGGCGACCACCGAGGCGTTGCCGTCGCCGTTCGCGTCGAGGACCCGCACCGGCAGGACCCGCGCGTCGGGAGCCACGCCGATGTTGCCGCAGCCGGCGTCGGCGCCGGCGGCCGTGCCGGCCACGTGGGTGCCGTGGCCGTTCGGGTCGCCCCCGGTGCCGCCCACCAGGTCGATGGCCGGCTCGACCCGGCCGGCGAGGGCAGGGTGGGAGGCGTCGACGCCCGTGTCGACCACGGCGATCAGCACGCCGGCGGCCGACGCCGGTGCGCCGACCCGCTCGATGTTCCACTGCGGCGAGCTCTGGGCGAGCGCGGGCGCGCCCACGACGAGGGCGGCCGCGACCGCTGCGGACAGCGTCGCGAGGGCCCGGACGCCGGGGGCGGAGCGCACGTTCCCCATCGTGGCTGCTGGGCGGCGGCGCACGCCACGCGGACGGGCAGGAACTCCGCACTTCGGCACGCGCGCTCAGCGCTTTCCCGCCTCTCAGCGACCGGAAGTAGCCTCCCGTGCGCTATGGAACCCACCGCTGCGCCGTCCCGTCGGATCAAGCCCCACCAGCTGGCCCTCGGGCTCGGACTGCTGATGGCCGTCGTCACCGTCGTGTCCGGCATCGCCGCGACCGCGTTCCAGTTCCACGGCGACTCCGAGATCACCCGCGAGGTCTTCGAGAACGTCCCGTCGCCCCTGAAGGCCGCCTTCTACATGATCCTCCCGATCATGTTCGTGTACGGCGCCGTGGCGTTCAGCCAGCGCATGAAGAACTGGGAGCGCGGCGCCCCCGAGAACCGGCGGACCACGACGAAGAACGTCGGCCAGCGGCTCAAGGACTTCCGCGCCGGCGTCTACATGCAGACCCTGCTGCGCGACCCCGCCGCCGGCATCATGCACAGCCTCATCTACTTCGGGTTCCTCGTGCTGCTCGCGGTCACCACGGTGCTCGAGATCAACCACCAGCTCCCCGACGACGCCAAGTTCCTCCACGGCGACGTCTACAAGGCGTACTCCTTCGTCGGCGACGC
>DASUEE010000051.1:0-3140 GCA_036275235.1 Acidimicrobiales bacterium
GGTCTGCGACCTGCTCAGCCGCCGGAGAGCGCCTGCATGAGCACGACCTCGTCGAGCCCGTCGACGGGCGCCGACAGGTCGCGGCAGCGCTCGCCGTCGAGCCACACCGTCATGTGCGTCCGCAGCGCCCCCTGCTCGTCCACCACCCGGAACGCGATCCCCGGGTAGCGGCGATCGAGGTCGTCGAGCAGCTCGCGCACGGTGGCGCCGTCGGCGTCGACGTTCGCTGCGCCGGTGTAGGACCGCAGCGGGGTCGGGATGCGGACCTTCACGACCAGTCCGCGACCTCGACCGAGTAGATCTCCGGGAGGTGGGAGGCGAGGCACTGCCAGCTGGCGCCTTCGTCGGTGCTCCCCCAGACCTCGCCGCTGGTCGTGCCGAAGAACACCCCGACGGGGTCGGCCGCGTCGGTGGTCATGGCCTGGCGCTTCACCGTCCACCACCCCCGCTCCGGCAGGCCGGCGTCCTGGCGGTCCCACGTCTCGCCGGCGTCGGTGGTGCGGTACACGGCGGGGCGGCCGTCGGGTGAGGTGCGGGGCCACACGTCGGTGCCGTCCATCGGGAACACCCAGGCGGTGTCTGGGTCCCGGGGGTGGAGCTCGACCGGGAAGCCGATGTCGCCCACCTCGCGGGGCATGTTGTCGCCGATGCGCACCCAGCGGTCGGACGGCCGATCGAGCCGGTAGATGCCGCAGTGGTTCTGCATGTAGAGCCGGTCCGGCATCGCCGGGTGCACGCGCACGCAGTGGGGGTCGTGCCCGTACGGCGGGTCGGGGTCGGGCAGGAAGTCTGCGACGCACCCCTGGTTGAGCGGCGTCCAGTCGGCACCGCCGTCGGTGGACTCGAACACGCCGCCGCCCGACAGCCCGAGGTAGAGGTGCTGCGGATCCCGCGGGTCGACGTTCACGGAGTGCAGGAGCGAGCCGCTGGGCGTGCCCTCCACGTCGGGCCACTCGGCCCAGTCGCCCCAGCTCGGGTGGTCGTTCCAGCCGTCGACGGGCGCCCACGTGTCGCCGCCGTCGTCGGTGCGGAAGAGGCCCTGGGGCGAGGCGCCGGCGTACCAGGATCCCGGCTCGTCGGCCGGACCCGGCGTGAGCCAGAACACCGCCTTCACCGCCCGACCGTGCGCGTCGCCCGGACGGAACGCGGGCGGGGCGGACGCCTCCTCCCAGGTCGCGCCGAGGTCGGTCGACCGGAAGACCGTGGGGCCGAGGTGCCCGGTGCCGGCCGCGACCAGCAGGGTCCGGCCGTCCCGCGGGTCGAGGACGGCGTGCTGGACGATGTGCCCCAGGAAGCCCGGTCCGTGGCAGGTCCAGCGCGCCCGGTCGTCCTGGCCGGAGAGCAGGAACAGTCCCTTGCGGGTGCCGACGAGGAGCTTCGGACCGGGCCCGTCGAGGCCGTCGCGGTGCTCGATGCGGTAGCCGGCGGTCGGGTCTGGAGCCAGTGCCATGCCCTGCTGACGGTACGACTCGACGCGGATCATCGGAAGTGGCATCCGGCGGTGTCGGCCGGCCGCCCGTAGGGTGCCTCGCCGTGCCAGGGCCGATGGAGGGCGTGAAGGTCGTCGAGCTGGGGATGTGGGTGGCCGGACCGGCCGCCGCGGGCATCCTCGGCGACTGGGGCGCCGACGTGGTGAAGATCGAACCGCCCGACAGCGACCCCTTCCGGGCCGTGCTCGCCGCCACCGGCATCGAGATCAACCCGCCCTTCGAGCTCGACAACCGGGGCAAGCGCAGCATCGGGATCAACCTGGCGGTGCCCGAGGGTCGGGAGCTGGCCGCCGAGCTGGTCGACACCGCCGACGTCTTCGTGAGCAACGTCCGCCCGGGTGCACTGGCCCGAGCGGGCCTCGATCACGAGACCGTGCGCGCCCGGAACCCGCGCCTCGTCTACGCCCACGTCTCCGGCTACGGCCTCGAGGGCGACGAGGCGGACCGCGCCGCCTACGACGTCGGCGCCTTCTGGTCGCGTGCCGGCGTCGCTGCGTCGCTGACGCCGGAGGGCATGCCCCTGCCGTACCAGCGCGGCGGCATGGGCGACCACATGGCCGGCCTCGCCGCGGCCGGAGCGGTGAGCGCCGCGCTCTTCGCACGCGAGCGCACCGGTGAGGGCCAGCTGGTGTCCACCTCGCTGCTGCGCATCGGGATGTACATGATCGGCTGGGACGTGAACATGTCGGCCCGCCTCGGCGTCCCGACGACCCCGATGTCGGTGGTCGCCCCGCCCAACCCGCTCATCAGCGCGTACGAGGCCGGCGACGGCAAGCGGTTCTGGATGCTCGGCCTGCAGGGCGACCGCCACTGGCCCGACGTGGTCCGCGCGGTCGAGCGCCCGGAGTGGGCCGAGGACCCACGCTTCGCCACCCTCGTCGACCGCTTCGCCAACAGCGCCGAGCTGGTGCGCATGCTGAACGAGGTGTTCGCCACCCGACCGCTCGCCGAGTGGGCCGAGGTGTTCGACCGGGAGGACGTGTGGTGGGCGCCGGTGCAGCACGCCCACGAGCTGCTCGACGACCCGATCGCCCGGGCCGCCGGTGGCTTCGTGCAGGTGCCGACCGACGGCGACCCGATCGAGATGGTGGCCAGCCCCGTCGACTTCGCCGGCACGCCGTGGACGCCCCGCGGCCCCGCACCGGAGTTCGCCCAGCACACCGAGGAGGTCGTCCTCGAGCTCGGCCACGACTGGGACCGCATCATCGAGCTCAAGGAGCTCGGCGCGATCCCCTGAGCACGGCAGTCCGGCGTGGCGTGGTCGAATGCCCGGATGACCACGCTGACGTTCGGAGCGTTCATCCCCCAGGGCTGGAAGATGGAGCTGTCCTCCATCGACGACCCGCAGGCGAAGTGGGCCAAGGCGGTGGAGATCGCCGAGCTCGCCGAGGAGCTCGGCTACGACTCGCTGTGGGTCTACGACCACTTCCACAACGTCCCCCGGCCGGCGCACGAGGCGATGTTCGAGTGCTGGACCACGCTCTCGGCGATCTCGCAGCGGACGTCGAGGATCATGCTCGGCCAGATGGTGGGCTGCGCGCCGTACCGGGAGCCGGCGCTGCTGGCGAAGATCACCTCGAACCTCGACGTCATCTCCGGCGGCCGCCTCATCTGGGGCATCGGCGCCGGCTGGTACGAGCACGAGTTCCG
>DASUEE010000052.1:0-4173 GCA_036275235.1 Acidimicrobiales bacterium
CGTCGTGGTCGTCGGCGCGGGCGGCGGCGGGGGCGTGGTGGCCTGCGTGCTCGCCGAGGCGGGCGCCCGCGTCCTGGTCGTGGAACGGGGCGCCGCCGTCGTGGGTCCCGGGCACGACCACCTCCGCAACCACCGCACCAAAGCGCACGGTCTCGGGCCGACGGGTGGCCCGACCGAGCCCCGGGTCGTCGATGCCGACGGGTCCGTGCGCGTGGTCGACCGACCGTGGGACCCGGCGTGGCACGCCGGCGCTCGGGTCGTCGGCGGCGGCACCCGCGTGTACGGGGGCCTGGCGTGGCGGTTCCTCCCCGACGACTTCCGCATGGCCAGCCGGTACGGCGTGCCGGAGGGGTCGTCGCTGGCCGACTGGCCGCTGACCTACGACGACCTCGCCCCGCACTACGACTGGGTCGAGTGGGAGGTGGGCGTCTGCGGCGACCCTGCCGGCCACCGGGCCGCCGGACCCCGGGAGCGGGGCTACCCGATGCCGCCGCTCCTCGACGACCTCGAAGGCGAGCGGCTCCGGGCCGGCGCCGCGGCGCTCGGTCTCGCCACCGGGCGGGTGCCGCTGCTGCTGAACTCCGTGCCGCGCGACGGCCGCCCGGCGTGCGGGACCTGCGGGGCGTGCGTGGGGCTGCCGTGCCCGACCGGCGGGCGCAACGGCACCCACGACACGATGATCCCCCGGGCGCTCGCTGCCGGCGCCACCCTCGCAACCGGCATCCGAGCGACGGCCGTCACGACGGCGAACGGTGAGGTCGACGGCGTCAACCTCGTGGACGAGGCGACGGGCGTGCCGCGCCACGTCCGGGCCGGGCACGTCGTGGTGGCCTGCGGCGCCATCGAGACCGCCCGGCTGCTCCTCGCCAGCCGCAGCGACGACCACCCCGACGGCCTGGGCAACGCGACCGATCAGGTCGGTCGCCACCTGCAGGGCCACGCGTTCGCCTCGGCCTTCGGCCTGTTCGACGACGAGGTCACCGCCGGACCCGGGCCCGGTGCGACCATCGCCACCCTCGACCTGGCCCACGGGAACGTGCTGGACGACGGCACCGCGCTGGTCGGCGGGGGCCTCGTCGGCAACGAGCTGCGCAAGCTCCCGATCGTGCACTGGCAGTGGGCGCTTCCCCCCGATGCCCCCCGCTGGGGGCTGGCGGCCAAGGAGGCGATGCGCCACACCTACCGGCGCACCGGCCACCTCTTCGCCCAGGTGCAGGAGGTGCCCGTCCCCGGGAACCGGGTCACGCTCGACTCGGACGTGCGCGACCGACACGGGGTCCCCGCCGCTCGGCTCGCCGGCGCCGCCCATCGCGAGACGGTCCGCACCGCGCACCACGTCGCCGCCCGCGCCGAGGCGTGGATGGCGGCCAGCGGCGCCGCGCGGACCTGGATCGACCGCATCCCCACCGGGCTGCTCGCCGGCACCCACCAGGCGGGGACGTGCCGGATGGGCACCGACCCCGCGGGTTCGGTCGTCGATCCCGACGGGCGCGTCCACGGCCACCGCAACCTGTGGGTCGCCGACGCGTCGGTCCACGTCACCAACGGCTCGGTGAGCCCGGCGCTGACCGTCATGGCGCTCGCCCGCCGGACGGCGCTCCGCCTCCTCGCCGGCTGAGCGTGCAACGGAGCCGCTGCCAGTTTCGGTGGGGCGTGCAACGCGGCCGCTGCCAGTTTCGGTGGGGCGTGCAACGGAGCCGCTGCCAGTTTCGGAGGGGCGTGCGACGGAGCCGCTGCCAGCTTCGGAGGGGCGTCAGGAGCTGCAGGAGAGCATCGAGCAGCCCGGCCGCTCGCGGGCCCACTCCGGGCGCTTCTCGGCGAAGCGCTCGCGCCCCGGCTGCTCGTCGTAGGGACGGCGCAGGGTGTCGTGGAGCTCGGCGATGAGCGAGTCGTCGCCGGCGGCCGCCGAGTCGATGGCGAGCTGGGCGAGGTAGTTCCGCAGCACGAAGCGCGGGTTCACGGCGTCCATGGCCGGGCGGGGGTCGTCGACGTCGAGCCGGTCGCGCCAGCGTCGCAGCCAGGCGGCGAGGCCGACGAGCACGTCGCCGTCGACCTCGTCCGGCGCGTAGGCGGCGCCCAGCAGGGGCTCGACGAGCGAGCGGTCGGACGCCGGCAGCGGCACGGCGGCGACGTCGGGCAGGGACCGGAAGAAGATGGTCATGTCCAGCTCGGTGGACCCGAGCACGTCGAGGAGGCCCTCGACCAGCGCCTGGTCCATCGCTGGCGCGTCGCCCTCGACGGCGATGCCGCACTTGGCCAGCCACATGCGCCACCACGCCGACTCCACCCGGGTGCCGTACTCGCCGAGGCTGGCCTCGAGCATCGTGGTGTCGCCGACCAGCACGTGGAAGGCGCCGCCGAGGCGGGACAGGTTCCACTGCCCGATCCGGGTCTGGTTCCCGAACGTGTACCGCTTCATGAAGCGGTCGGTGGTGTTCGGCGTCCAGCGCAGGTCGAACGGCTCGATCCAGCCGTAGGGCCCGTAGTCGATGGTCAGACCGAGGATGGACAGGTTGTCGGTGTTCATGACGCCGTGGACGAAGCCGACGCGCATCCACTCGATCACGAGGTCGGCGGTGCGCCGGCACACCTCGTCGAACAGCTCGACCAGGAGCTCTCGGCGGTGGGTGTCGGAGGCCGGCGCGCCGAGGTGCGGGAAGTCGTTGGCGAGCGTGATGTCGACGAGCTGGCGGAGCAGGTCCTCCTCGCCGAGCGACGCCGGCAGCTCGAACGTGCCGAAGCGGGTGAACGACGGCGACACGCGGCACACGATGGCGCCCGGCTCGGCCTCGGGGTTGCCGTCGTAGAACATGTCGCGCACGACGTGATCGCCGGTGGTGACCAGCGACAGGGCCCGCGTGGTGGGGATGCCCAGGTGGTGGATCGCCTCGCTGCACAGGAACTCCCGCACCGACGAGCGCAGCACGGCGCGGCCGTCGGCCGAGCGGGAGTACGGCGTGGGGCCGGCGCCCTTCAGCTGCAGGGTCTGGTGGCGGCCGTCGGCGTCGACGACCTCGCCGAGGGAGATGGCGCGCCCGTCGCCCAGCTGCCCCGCCCAGTTGCCGAACTGGTGGCCGCCGTAGCGGTCGGCTCGCGGGTGCATGCCCTCGACCACGCGGTTCCCGCCGAGCACCTCGGCCAGCGCCTCGGCCTCGGCCGGGGAGGGATCGGTGGGCAGGCCGAGCGGCCGGGCGACCTCGGGCGACCACGCCCGCAGCCGCGGCTCGGCCACCGGTGTCGGCCGCACGGGCGACCACGCGGCGCCGGGCACCTGGCGCGGGTGGACCTCGGTGCTCGGGTCGCCGGGCAGGGTGCGGACCCAGCGGTCGTCCCAGTGCAGGTCGGCGAAGGGGTCGGTGATCGTGGTCGCGTCGGTGATGCCGCCAGTCTGAGGGGCCGGGGACCGGCTGCCAACCCGGCGTACCCTCTGCGGACGATGGGCGCCGGGCACGACCACGGACACGGGCACCGACCCGGCCAGCGGGCCGGGTCGCGACACCGCCGCCGCCTGGCGATCTCGTTCGGCCTGATCGCCGCCTTCTTCGTGGTCGAGGCCGTGGCCGGTGTGGTGACCGGCTCGCTCGCCCTGCTCTCCGACGCCGGCCACATGCTCACCGATGTCGTCGGCCTGGGGATGGCGCTCGCCGCCATCCAGCTCGCCGACCGCCACGAGCGCGGCGCGGGCGACGGCATGCCCGGGCAGCACACGTTCGGGCTGTACCGCCTCGAGATCCTGGCGGCGTTCGTCAACGCACTGCTCCTCGTCGGCGTCGCCGGCTACGTGCTGTTCGAGGCGGTGCGCCGGATCGGCGACGAGCCGGGCATCGACACCGGGCCGATGCTGGTCGTGGCCGTGCTCGGCCTGGTCGTGAACCTCGTGGCCTTCGCCCTGCTGCGCGAGGGGGCCAAGGAGTCGATCAACGTCGAGGGCGCGTACCTCGAGGTGGTGGCCGACACGCTCGGGTCGGTCGGCGTGATCGTGGCGGCGGTGCTGCTCCGGGCCTTCGGGTGGACGTGGGTCGACCCGCTCGTCGGCGCGCTCATCGGGCTGTGGATCCTGCCCCGCTCCATCCGCCTCGGCGGCCAGGCGGTCCGGATCCTCCTGCAGGCCGCGCCCCCCGGGCTCGACGTGCAGGCCCTGCAGGCCGACCTCGCCGCCCTGCCCGCCGTGGT
>DASUEE010000053.1:0-2314 GCA_036275235.1 Acidimicrobiales bacterium
CCGTCGACCACGCTGATCCGTGGCGCCGGCGCCCTGGTCGCCCTCGGCGCCGTCGCCCTGCTCGTCCGGCTCGACGGCCCGGCGCAGGGGGCGCGCACGCTCGCCCTGGTGGCGGTGGCCGGTGCCCTCACCGGGCTCGCCACGGTCCCGTCCTCGCCCGTCTCCCTCGACGACCCCACCCCGCCGGCTGCCGCGCCGGAGGACGGGGGCACCGTCGCCGACCCGGGCCGCGACACCGTCGTGCTCGACCAACCCGGGTCACCTGGCGATCCGCCCACGCTCGAGGTGCCCGCCGGCGCCCGACCGGTGATCGAGGGCGGTTCCGTGGTCGCCGAGCACCCCGACGGCACGCGCAGCGTGCTCGGACCCGCCACCCAGGGCACCACCGTGCGCACCCCCGACGGCGTGGTCGTGGTGGTGGGCGACGGCGTGCTGCTCGAGGTCCCCGACCCCGTCCCCGGGGAGGCTGCGGTGCCCGACCCGGTCGACGACCGGATCGAAGCGCTGCTCGCCCTCCTCCTCGGCGCGTTCGCCCTGCTCGCCTTCTCCCCGCCGGTCGTCCGCTTCGCCCGGTCTGCCGTCGATCCCGCCGAGGTCGTCGACGCATCCCCGGCCGAGGCCCGCCGACCCCGGCGCGTCGAGGACGGGCTCGCCGACGTGCTCCGGGCGATGCTGGCCGACCCCGACCCGCGCACCGCCGTGATCGGCGCCTACGCCCGGCTGCTCGTCGCCCTCGACGAAGCCGGCATGCCCCGCCGACCGCACGAGGGTCCGCACGAGCACCTCTGGCGCGCCCTCGGCCCGCTCGGCGTGCGGCGGGGGCCGGTGCACCGCCTGGCCGAGCTGTTCGTGCGGGCGCGCTTCACGCCGCACCCGGTCACCGACGACCACCGCCGCGTCGCGATCGCCGCCCTCGCCGACGCCATCGCCGACCTGCGCCTCGAGGCCGGCGCCGTGCGCGACGGCGACGTGCGGGCGCTCGTGTCGGAGACGTCGTCGTGATCCGGCGCATCGGCGCGGTGGCCGTCGCTGCCTCGGTCGTGGCCGGGCTGGGCACGGTCATCGTCCCCCAGCACGCCGCCTCGCTGGCCGCGGTCGCCGCCGCCACGGTCGCGGTCGTGGCTGCCACCTTCCTGCTCGTCGTCGCCGGACCGCTGGTCGCCGCCCCACCGCCGGCCTGGCCCGGCGCCGGCGGGCGCGCCGGGACCCCGCCGCCGCTCGACCCGCAGGGCCTTCGTGACGCACGGCGCGAGGTGGCCCGCCGGCTGGCGGCGGGCACCAGCGCCCGTGCCCTGCTCGCCGAGCTCCAGACCCCCAGCAGCCCCGGAGGAACCCGGTGACCGCCCTCGACGATCCCCGTCCCGCGACCGCGCCGCCCAGCGCCGTCGCCGCCCGCATCGCCGACGAGGTGGCCCGGGTGGTGGTGGGCAAGCGCGACGTCGTCGACCTCGTCCTCGCCGCCGTGCTCGCCGGCGGGCACGTGCTGCTCGAGGACGTGCCGGGCGTGGCCAAGACGCTGCTCGCTCGGTCGCTCGCCACTGCGTGCGGCCTGCGCTTCGGCCGCGTCCAGTTCACCCCGGACCTGCTGCCCAGCGACATCACCGGATCGCTCGTGCTCGACCCGGCCACCCGCACGCCGACCTTCCGCCCGGGTCCGGTGTTCTGCGACCTGCTGCTCGCCGACGAGGTGAACCGGGCCCCGGCGAAGACCCAGGCCGCGCTGCTCGAGGCGATGCAGGAGCGACAGGTGACCACCGACGGGTCCGCTCGGTCGCTCGGCCGGCCCTTCGCGGTCGTCGCCACGCAGAACCCGCTCGACGCCGAGGGCACCTACCCGCTGCCCGAGGCCCAGCTCGACCGCTTCCTCGTCCGGGTCGCCCTCGGCTACCCGAGCAGCGACGACGAGCTCGCCATCGTCGGCGACCGGCTCGCCCGGCGCCGGCCCGATCCGGACGTCTCGACCGTGGCGAGCCGCGACGACTTCGTCTCCCTGCAGGACGCCGTCGAGGACGTCCACGTCGACGACGCGCTCGTCGCCTACGCCGTCGAGCTGGTGCGGGCGACGCGCGACGAACCCGAGATCGCGGTGGGCGCCAGCCCCCGCGGGTCGCTCGCGCTCGTGACGCTCGCCCGGGCCTGGGCCCTGGTGCGCGGGCGGGACTACGTCGGCCCGGACGACGTGCGGGCGCTCGCCGTCCCCGCGCTCAGCCACCGGATCACCCTCGACGACGACGCGTGGGTGCGGGGCATGGCGCCCGACGACGTGGTGCGCCGGGTGATCGACCGGGTGCCGGCGCCGACCTGGTCGTGACCG
>DASUEE010000054.1:0-3157 GCA_036275235.1 Acidimicrobiales bacterium
GCACCAGGCCACCCATCGCGAAGGTGAGCGAGCGCTCGACCATGGCGACCATGAGCAGCGCACCGGTGGCGACCCCGTCCACCCGGAGCTGGTGGTTCTCCTCCACGCGCTCGACCAACCGGTCGATGAACCGCCGGAGCACGCGTGCGCCGAGCTGCGCCAGCGCCGTGTCGCTGGCGTTGGCCTCGTTCCAGGCCTGGATCACGGGGAAGAAGCGGGCGTAGAGGTCGTGGAACTCGCCGAGCCAGTCGCGCAGCGCGCGCCGGCCGGCGGCCCCGGACGTGATCGCCGGCAGGCGACCGGCCAGGTCGCGCATCTCCTCGACCACCTCGTCGACGAGGGCGCCGAACAGGTCCTCCTTCGAGGCGAAGTACAGGTAGAAGGTCCCGTGGCTGACGTCGGCCTGGGCGCACACGTCGTCGACGCGGGCTTGGTGGTAGCCGCGCTCCGCGAACACGACCAGGGCGGCGTCGAGCAGGTTCGCCACGTTGCGCCGCCCGGCGGCACGCAGCCGGCGATCCTGGGCCGGCTTGCCTCCGCGGGTGCGGGCGCTCACCCCTCGGCCTGACGCGTGAGGGACTCGGCGGTGGCGGCGAGGGCCCGGCGGTCGGGCTTCTGGCTCGACAGCCAGGGGACGTCGCCCGCACCGATCGCGAACACGTGCCGCGGCAGCTTGTACGACGAGAGGCGCTCGGCCAGGAAGGCCCGGAGCGTCGACGGGTCGTCCAGCTCGGCGCCGACCTCGGGGACGACGAGGGCGACCACGTCCTGGCCGCGCTCGGCGTGCGCGACGCCGAACACGAACGCCGCCTTCACGTCCGGGTGGGCGAGCAGGTTCTTCTCGACCTCGGCCGGAGCCACGTTCGAGCCCTTGGCCTTGATGAGGTCGGACTGCCGCCCGGTGAAGAAGAACCACCCCTGCCGGAACAGGCCGCGGTCACCGGTGTGGTACCAGCCGTCGGCGTCGAACACCTCGTCGCGCTCGTGCTTGTAGAGGCCGAGCATCACGCTGTAGCCGCGCACGAGGACCTCGCCCTCCTCGCCCTCGGCGACGTCGTTGCCGTCGGCGTCGACGATGCGGTGGTTCACGCCCGGCACCTCGTGCCCGAACGTGCCCCGGAACTCCTCCGGTGCGCCGGTGACGTCCTCGCCCTCGGTCCAGAACGTGTGCGGACCGCCGGTCTCGGACATGCCGAGCGAGGTGACCTGCAGGCCGGGGTCGGGCGGCCGCTCGCCCTCGGCGCGGGCCTCGTAGAACGTGCCCCGCGTCAGCGCCGAGAGGTCGCGGGTCTTGAAGTCGGGATGCTCGATCAGCGTGGCGCTCGTGGCCGGCCACGCGCTGACGAACGACACGCGCTCGCGCTCCAGGAGCTCGAGCGCGCTCGTGGGCTCGAACCGCTCCTGCGTGACGAACGCGGCGCCCACCGAGAGCGCCCGCAGCAGGGTGAAGGCGAAGCCGCCCACCCAGCACAGCGGCATCGGCGTCCACACGCGGTCGTCGGGGCCGAGCCCGCTCATCGCCGCCAGGTTGCGCGCGTGGCGCACGAGCGGACCCTGGCCGTGCACCACGCCCTTCGGCTCGCCGGTGGAGCCGGAGGTGTAGGTGATGAGCATGGGGTCGGCGGGGACGGTGTCGTCCTCCATCGCCCGGACGATGTCGGCGAGCGAGGGCTCCACCGCTTCGTCGAGTCCGGTACCGATGCCAACAGCGGCCCAGCCGTCGCCCTCGTCGTCGTCCCACCAGAGGACGTGGCGCAGCTGGGGGAGCGAGGGCAGCAGCAGGGGTCGACCGGGTTCGGCGTGCGTCAGCTCGGGTGCGATCTCCAGCAGTCGGGACCGGTAGTCGTGCGGCGCGAACTCGGGCGTGGCGACCAGCACCTGCACGTCGGCATGGCGCAGCATCGTCGCCAGCTCGGGGGTCTTGGAGAAGGTGTTCACCGGCGTGGCCACCGCGCCCACGCGCACGACGGCCGCCCACGTCACCACCCACGGCGCCCCGTTCGGCAGGAGGATCCCGACGTGGGTGCCCTTCCCGACGCCTCGCGCCACGAGGCGTGCCGCGAGGGCGGCGGATCGGCGGTCGAGGTCGCGGTAGGTCAGCCGCTCGTCGGGCGTGGCGACGGCGACGTTGTCCGGATGGTGCTCGACGGCGTGCCGCAGGAGGTGGGCGACGGTGGCCTCGTGGTCGGGCAGGCGTCGGTCGTGGGATCGGGCCCACGCCGCCCCTGCCGCCGGGCCGGGCTCGTAGCCGCTCATCGCCGGATCCGGTCTCTCGTGAACATGACGCGCACGTCAGGGAGGCTACCCGTGGCCCCGAGCGAGGGACCTATGCTGCGCAGCAGCTCATGCGGCGTCCGGGCCCTCGGCGACGGCGCGGTGCACGGCCTCCATGTCGAGCGCTCGCACCTGGGCGATGAGGTCCTCGAGTGCGGCAGCCGGGATGGCTCCGGGCTGGGCGAAGACGAGCACGCCTCCACGGAAGGCCATCAGCGTCGGGATCGCCTGGATCCCCGCCGCAGTCGAGAGCTGCGGAGCGGCCTCGGTGTCCACCTTGGCGAAGACGATGTCCTCGTGCACGGTGGAGGCCTGCTCGTAGACCGGCGCGAAGGCACGGCACGGACCGCACCACGACGCCCACCAGTCCACCAGCACGATGTCGTTGCCGGTGACGGTCTGTTCGAAGTCGGCTTCGGTGAGGGCGACGGTGGACACGGGGTGATTCCTCCTGGGTCGGTTCCCTCCCTCCAACACGGGTACCCCCTGGGGTATTCCGGGGACGTCAGGTGCCGGGACGGGCGATGACCAGGGAGTCGATGGCCGTGCGGTCGCCGTCGTCGGTGCTGACGGTCCGGTGCACCTCGCCGGCGCGCTCGATGGTGAGCGATCCGAGCATGCCGGCGATCGCGTCCGGGTCGTGCAGCACGTTCCGGTCCGGTGGTCCGCCGTGTCCTCGCTCGAGGTTGTCGACGTGGTGGCCGAGGACGAACAGCGATCCGCCGGGACGGAGGTGCGAGGTGAGCGTGTCGAGCACGACCGCCATCTCGGCTGCAGGCAGGTGGAGGTAGGCGACGACGACCAGGTCGAACGCGTCGCCCCCCAGGACATCCGGGTCGGTGACGTCGCCGACGCGCCAGTCGACCTCGACCTCCCGCGCCGA
>DASUEE010000055.1:0-2900 GCA_036275235.1 Acidimicrobiales bacterium
CCTGGACCCAAGCCCACCACGTGCAGCCCTGGAAGCCCCACGGCCACACCAACCTCGACAACCTCCACCTCGCCTGCGAGCACCACCACACCCGCATCCACACCGGCGACCTCCACGTCCGCATGACCGACGGCAGACCCCGGTTCTCCCTCCCCGACGGACGCGAGCTCATCGACCCCCGAGCCGGACCACCCCGCACCGGGCCCGAGGTCCTACCACCCAGCGCCGCAGAGTGAGCCGGTCCGCTCCGGCGGACTGGCGGGGTCGAAACGCTCACCTGGCCGGGGCGCGCACGCGCCCCTGTCGGACCGACGTGACGCCCGCGCGCGCTCGCTCCCGGATCCCCGGCGCCCTGGTCCGGTCACGCCTCGATGACGCCGAGCGATGTCGAAGCGTCGCACCGCCGAGCGGCACCTCTACTGCGGCTCGTCGAGCCACGCGTGGCCCGAGATCGTCCACTCGTCATCGGGGCCGCTGCGTGTCGCGATCTGGCCGGGGCGGAGGTCGGCGAGAGCCGCGATGGACGAGTTGCGTTCGATCGCGTGCCAGATGTGCGTGGCCACCGAAGCACCCGGAACGTTCGGGTCGTTGACCCCGTCGCCGATGAGCCAGTCACCCTCGTCGGTGTGGATCACCTCGCGTGCGGGCTCGACCCCGTCGAGAACAGACCGCTGCACGACTGCGCCGAGCTCGGCTGGGAACTCGTCGTCGGGAAAGGGGAACGGCAGGTGCCGGACCATGTCGGCCATGTCAACTCAGGGGTTGAGGTTGCCGGAGCGCAGGCCCATGAGGTCGAGCGCCACCCAGCGGTAGCCGGCGGCGGCGACCGCGGCGACGACCTCGTCACGGCGGGCGGCCACCTCGGCGATGCGGTCGGCGGGGACCTCGATGCGGGCCAGCTGCTCGTGGTGACGCACCCGCAGCTCGGGGAAGCCGAGGGCGTGCAGCGCCGCCTCGGCCTGCTCGACGGAGCGCAACCGGCCGAGGGAGACGGGCACGCCGTAGGGCAGCCGTGACGCAAGGCAGGGCGCCGCCGGCTTGTCCCACGTGCGGAGCCCGAGCTGCTGGGAGGTGCGGCGGACGTCGTCCTTGGTGAAGCCGGCGTCGACGAGGGGGAACACGGCACCCCGGGCCCGGGCGGCCTCCTGGCCGGGGCGATGGTCGCCGAGGTCGTCGAGGTTGACGCCGAGCGCCACCGCGGTGACGCCACCGAGGAGCGGCTCCACCGCGTCCATCAGCGCGTCCTTGCACCAGGCGCAGCGGTCGGTGTCGTTCACCCGGTAGGCGGCGTTCTCCATCTCGGTGGTCTCGACCTCGCGCCACGACAGCCCCCACTCCTGCGCCAGCGAGCGGCAGTCGTCGCGCTCGCGTCCGGCGAGCGACGGCGACACGGCCGTGACCGCGGTGGCCCGGTCCGGGCCGAGCACGTCGTTCGCCACCCAGGCCAGGAACGCGGAATCAGCTCCGCCGGAGAACGCGACGACGACCTCGCCGAGCTCCTCCAGGCGGTCGCGCAGGGCGGCGTAGTCAGCCACGGTCCCAGGGGGGCGGGTCGGGGACGAGCCGCTCGAGCGGCGACGCCACCGATCCGAAGCGATCGGTGGCGCCGGCGGTCCACGCCCGGTGGGCGTCGCTGACCTCGTCCTGGCTCCGGGCCACGTAGTTCCACCACATGACCAGGCGATCCTCGAGCGGGACCCCGCCGAGCAGCATCGCCCGGGCGGGCTCTCGCGCCTCGACTGGCACCTCGTCGTGGTCGACGCCGAGGTAGGCGAGCTGGCCCTCCGACACCGGCGTGCCGCCGACCGTGACCGATCCCTCGACGACCACCAGCGCGTGCTCGTGGAGCCTCTGGAGGGGGAGCACGGTGGTGCCGGTCCGGACCTGCAGGTCTGCCCCGAGGTGGTCGGTGTCTCGGCGGGCGGGCGATGCGGTGCCAGCCAGGTCGCCGACGAGCACGGTCGCCAGCGTCGACCCGAGCTCCACCTGCGGGAGCTCGCCGTGGTGCTCGAAGGCCGGGTCGCCGTGGCGCGTCTCCTCCGGCTGGGCCACCCAGAGCTGCACGCCCTGCAAGGGTCCCGCGTAGCGGCCGGTGGCCTCCTCGGAGTGCGCGATCCCCCGGCCGGCGGTCATGAGGTTCAGCTGGCCGGGCGCGATCACCTGCTCCGTGCCGAGCGAATCGCGGTGGAGCCCCTCGCCGGCGAGGAGCCACGTCACCGTCTGCAACCCGATGTGGGGGTGGGGCGCGACGTCGAGGCCGTGCTCCTCGGTCACCTGCGCCGGCCCCATGAGGTCGACGAAGCACCACGAGCCGACCGTGCGGCGGGTCCGCCGGGGCAGCGCGCGCCGCACGGTGAACCGACCGACCCGCGCCTCGTGCGGATCGGTCACCTCGAGCTCGCGTCGGGTGTCCCCGCAGCCGCCCTCGGCCGGCGCCTCGTCGTCGGTGGTGACCGGGCCGCTCACCGCCCCATGCTGCCACCGGGTCGGCGCCGGACCGCAGGCCACCGGTGCCACCCCGACCGACGACGACGCCGGGCGGCGGAACCCGTCCACGCCCGACGCCCCCCACGGGCACGCTCCGCCCACGCGGCGCTCAGATGTTCGACTGCTCCGGCGGGGCGTCCGGCGCCGGGAGGGCCGTCGCCTGCTCCTCGGTTCCAGCGGGTGCGGCGTCGAGGCCGGTGACGTAGGAGGCCATCGACAGCGATCCGTACGCGTACCCCTCCGTCCACCGCTCGACCGGCGTGCCGCGCTCGCGGGCGATCCCGGCCAGGTAGAGCAGGGGGAGGAAGTGGTCGGGCGTCGGTACGGCCAGGTCGTGGTCGGGGTGCTCGATCAGGCGGAGCACGTCACCGGGCTCGGTGCGGAGCACGTCCCACGCGGCCTCGTCGTACCGC
>DASUEE010000056.1:0-19281 GCA_036275235.1 Acidimicrobiales bacterium
CTGGACGCGCTGGTCGAGGGTGGGGCGGGAACGGTCGTCGTCGACCTCCACGACCTTCGGATCTGCACCTCGCACGGCTTCGACCTGCTCGACCGCGTCCATGCGCGCTTGGCGTCGAGGGGCGGATCGCTGCTCCTGATCAGAGCCCGTGGGGCCGTCGCCCGGACCCTCGAGATCGTCCGATCGGCGAACCCGCCGTTCCTGCCGCCCCTGGTCTGATGCCCCCTCCGCCGAGGGAGGTCGCCCGCGTCAGGCCTGGCGGGCGCGCTCGATGGCGTCGGCGGCGAGGTGCTTCATGAGCCGGTCGGCGAGGGTGCCGCCAGAGCTGCGCAGCCACTCCACGATGTGCTCCTCGCTGAAGCGGCGCTCGTGGCGCTCGGTCATCAGCGCGTCGAGGAACTCCCGGTCGGTGAGGTCGATCTCGATGTCCCCGGAGACCGGAGCGGTGGGCAAGGTCATGGTCATCGGAACCTCCCGTGTGCCCCAGTGGCGGGCGGACCATACCCCGGGGACGTTCGGCGCAGAACCGGACGCTCCGGCCACGTCCGCGAGGTCCCGGTGGGGCACCATGGGGCGGTGAACGCGGCGGACCGGCGACCGAGCAGCGTCCGCCAGCGTGCGCTGGCCCTGGCCCTCGCGCTCGTCCTGTCGACGACCACGGCGGTCGTCGTCGCCGTGCCGGGGGTGGCCGGGGCGCAGACCGCGGGCGACGTGGTCTACGACGGGAGCACGGACCGCATCGACGGGTCCGTCTACCGGCTCTACCGGGCGTTCTTCCTGCGCGAGCCCGATGCCGACGGGTTGCTGCACTGGATCGTGCAGGCCCGCTACGCCCGCTACCCGATCGCCGCGATCGCCGACGACTTCACCCGATCGCCGGAGTTCCGCTCCCGCTACGGCGCCCTCGACGACGGGGGCTTCGTCGACCTCGTCTACCGCAACGTGCTCGATCGGGCGCCTGACCCGGGCGGGCGCGCCTACTGGCTCGACCAGCTCCGCCGGGGCATGCCGCGAGGGCACCTGATGGTGCACTTCTCCGACTCGCCCGAGTTCGGCCGCAAGGCCGGCGCCGGCCCCTTCGGCCGACGGGACTACCGCGGCCCGGCGCAGGCGGCACCGTCGGCGCCCGCCGGGACCTGGGCGTACCTCGACCCCACCGCGGACGCCGGGCGCCCCGCGGGCTGGGCGCGCTGCCGCCCGGTCTACGTCGTCGCCAACCCGACCGGGATCCCGGAGGCCGAGCGGGCGGACTTCCTCGCCATGCTGCGCTACGCGCTCGACGCGATCTCCGCCGCCACCGACCAGGACTGGGTCTACGTCGGGCGCACGGCCTACCGGGCCATCGACGACACCAGCGTCAACCGGGTCCTCGGCCTGGTCACGATCTCGTTCATGAGCGCGCCGGATCCGAACGACGCCGCGGCGGCGTGGGCGAACACGGTCCTCGGCCGGAACTCCTCCACGGGCACCGTGACGTACCTCTCGGGCTCGGTGAACCTCAACGCCACGAGGCTCGTGAACGACCTCGACGGGGAGGTCACCCCCCTCGTGGCCACCACCTTGATGCACGAGCTCGGGCACATCGCCGGCCTCGACCACGTGGCCGACCGGACGCAGCTCATGTCGGCCGTCTACGAGGCCCCGCCGGAGCCGACGTTCGAGCAGTACCGCGACGGCGACCGCGCCGGCCTGGGCCGCGTGGGTTCGCTGACCACGGCCTGCTGACCGTTCGGCGCGCATGGGCCGTTCGGCCTACTCGGTCCGCGCGCTCCGTGCTGCTTTCCGTCCGATCCGAGGCGGCAGGCCCTCCGTCCGGTGGAAGTCGGGCGCGGCGACGCCTGAGGTCGCCGGTTCTGCCGGATCCCGCCGGGACGTCCGGCGGATCCGCCGCTACGGATGGAGGACATGACCAGCCCCACCCCCACCGCCGTCGGCCTCCCGGCACCCGCTGCCACCCTCCGCCCCGCTCGCGCTGCCGGTCGCTACCAGCTGCTGGGCGGCCTCCAGGTCGCCGACGTGGCGACCACCTGGGTGATCCTCGCCAACTTCTCCTCGAAGGCCGAGGGCAACCCCGTCGTGGCGACGATGATCCACCACGCCGGACTCCAGGTGGCGATGGTCGCCCTGCTCGTCGTGAAGCTCGCCGTGGTCTACGTGCTGTACGAGAAGCAGACGGGCGTCAACGTGATGTCGGCGATCTACGGGCTGGTCGTCTTCAACAACCTGCTGGCGCTCGGCCTCGCCCTCGGGAGCTGAGCGGCGGCGCTCAGCCGGCCTCGATCACGCGGCGCATGGCCGCCAGCCGCTCGGCGAGCACCGACACCGCCCGCTGGTGGAGCGCACCCACCGCGGCCGTCGACTCGAGGCTCGCCCGCAGCGCCCGGTACGACTGCTCGCAGCGCACGAGCGTGTCGCCGTCGACGGGCTCGTACCAGGTCGTGTACCGCAGGTGGGTCCGCTGCCCCCGCTGGACCTCCACCGAGCGATGCGGCTCGTCGAGCAGCACCACGGAGTCGAACGACCGTCGCGACCCGAGGCGGACCTTCGACGTGGTGCGGCACCGGTAGCCGTCCGGCAGCTCCTCGAGGACGTCACGGGCGACGAACCGCTTCGACAGCGTTCGCAGGAACCGCTCCTGCGCGTCGCCCTCGACCGCCGCCCAGACCACCTCCACCGGCGCGGCGAGCACGACCTCGTCGACGGCCAGCGGCAGGAAGTCGTCCTCGTCGCCGACGAGATCGGCTGCGGTGGTCACGCCACCGGACCCTAGGCAGCCTCTCCGGGACGGGTACCGTCGCCGGCTCGAGGGGTGGTAGCTCAGTGGTCAGAGCGCGGCACTCATAATGCCTTGGTCGCGGGTTCGATCCCCGCCCGCCCCACCATGGACCAGGACCTGCTCTCCAGCCGGGCGAGGGCGCTCGCCGCCGCCCTCGAACCCGTCGCCGGCCAGGTGTACTTCTCGCCGGAGTGCCACGCGAACTACGAAGCGCTCGGCTTCGACCCGAGCCCGGGGGACTTCGGCGGGATCGCCGGCCCGGAGATGGAGTCGTACTTCTGCAGCCGTGGGTCGGTCATGGGCCAGGTGCCCGGCTCGGTGATCGCCGCAGCCTTCGGCGTGTTCAACCACGTCCACGTCGGGGTGATCGTCGAGCGGGGCTGGCAGAAGACCGACGCGCCCACCATCTGCAAGGCCCGCGACGACGGTTCGATCGCGCAGCTCCGCCGGATCCTCGGCGACCGGCCCGAGGGCGTCGACGACGCCCGCCGGCTGCTCGAGCGGGCGGGTGCGGACCTCGAGCCCTACGGCAAGCCGCTGTACGCCGGGCTCGCCGCGTGCGAGCGCTTCGACGACCCCCTCGCCGACGCCTGGCGGCTGGCCGACCGCCTCCGCGAGTACCGGGGCGACGCGCACATCGCAGCCTGGACCACGGCCGGGCTCGACGCCTGCCAGATCGGGCTGCTGAGCGAGCTGTACTGGGGCCTGCCGGTCCGCTCGTACTCCCGCACGCGCATGTGGAGCACCGACGAGTACGACCGCGCCGAGGCGGCGTTGGAGGCCCGGGGCCTGCTGGCCGAACACCAGCTCACCTCCGAGGGTCGGGCGTTCCGCGAGGCCGTCGAGGTCGACACCGACCGCCAGTGCCGGCCCATCGTCGAGGCGCTCGGAGAGGACCACGGGCGCCTCGTCGAGGTGCTCGGAGCGTGGGGCGCGGCGATCCGCTCGGCCAGGGGCTACCCGGCGTCGGGTCCCCACGACCTGGCGGATCTCGCCGCCCGCTGACCGGCGGGACGAGGGGTCAGCCGTCGAGCTCGGCCCGCACCTCGGCGTCGTGCTCGCCGAGGGCGGGGCCGACGTCGCGCACCGTCCCGGGGGTGCGGGAGAAGCGGGGCACGATCCCGGTCATCGGCAGGTCGAACCCGGCCCGTGCCGTGGCCCGAAGGACCATGTCGCGCGCCAGGTAGTGCGGGTCGTCGAGCATGTCGGTGGCCGTGTACACGCGACCGGCCGGCACCCCGTGCTCGACCATGAGCGCGAGGAGGTCGTCGGAGCCGAGGCTCCGGGTCCAGTCCGAGACGAGCTGGTCCAGCTCGCGCTCGTTCACCCCCCGGGCCGTGTGCTCGCAGAAGCGGTCGTCCTCGGCCAGGTCGTCGCGTCCCATCGCCGTGCAGAGCCGACGGAACACGGCGTCGGCGTTGGCGGCGATGAGCACCTCGGACCCGTCGGCCGTCGGGTAGGCGTTCGACGGGGCGACGCCGGGCAGCGTCCCGCCGGAGCGGTTCCGGACCACGCCGCCCACCTCCGCATCGGCCATCGTCGACTCCATCAGGGCGGCGACCGCCTCGTAGATCGCGACGTCGACCTCCTGGCCCTGGCCGGATCGACCCCGCTCGTGCAGGGCGGCGAGCGTCCCGATCACGGCGAACATCGCGGCCAGGGAGTCGCCGAGGCTGATCCCGCAGCGGGCCGGCGGTCGATCCGGGTCGCCGGTGGTGTGCCGGATGCCGCCCATCGCCTCGCCGATCGAGCCGAACCCGGCCTCCTCGGCGCGCGGTCCGCTCTGGCCGAACCCGGAGACGTGGACCATGACGACGCCGGGGTTCGTCGCCCGCACGGACTCGTAGTCGAGACCCCACTCGACCAGGCGGCCCGGTCGGAAGTTCTCGAGCACGACGTCGGCGCGGGCCGCCAGCCGGCGCACGAAGGATCGCCCCTCCTCGGTGCGCAGGTCGGCGATGACCGACCGCTTGTTCCGGGCGATCGTGGGCCACCAGAGGCTGTCACCTCGGTCCGTGGTGACGCCCCAGGCCCGCATCGGGTCGCCGTCGCCGGGGGACTCCACCTTGACGACGTCGGCGCCGTAGTCGCCGAGGAGCTGGCCGGCGAAGGGCCCGGCGATGAAGCTGCCGAGCTCGAGCACGCGGATGCCGTCGAGGGGGCCGGAGGGGTCGGTCACGGCGGATTGCGTACCATCCGCCGCGGTGCCACGCCTCCATCAGGTCCGACCCGGCGAGACCGACGCCCCGATCGTCGCCACCATGTACCGCCTCCTCTTCGACGAGCGCGACCCGGTCGAGGAGCCGGGCACCGCCACGGGGACGCCGGGGGACTGGTGGACCGTGTTCGCCAACTCCCCCGACGTCCTCGAGCACGCCGTGCAGGGGTTCGGGCTCTACCAGTCGCCGGCCCGGCGCCTCGACCCGGTGCTGCGCGAGCTCGGCCAGACCCGGGCGGGGTACGCCGCCGGCAGCCAGTTCGTGTACTCCCAGCACTGCAAGTCCCTGCGGGGGCTCGGTGTCTCCGAGGAGCGGATCGCCGCCGTCGCCCACTGGGCGGCCGCCGACTGCTTCGACGTGGTCGAGCGGCTCGTGCTCGCCTACACGGACTGCCTCGTGCTCGAGCACGGACGCGTCCCCGACGCCCTGTTCGAGGCGCTGCGCCGCCACCTCGACGACGTCGAGCTCCTCGAGCTGACGTACATCACGACGCTCTACCTGCAGCACGCCGTGATGTCGCGGGCGCTGCGCACCGAGTTCGACGACGTCGACGAGCGCCTGGTGGAGGTGCGCGAGGAGGGCGCCGAGGACGCCATCCTGCGCATCACCGCCGACGGGTCGTGAGCACGCCGCCGGCGCCCGACGTCGTCCTGCGGGACGTGACCCTGCGCGACGGGCTGCAGGACGAATCGCCGGTGCCCACCGACGTGAAGATCGCCGTGTTCGAGGCCATCGTCGCCGCCGGCATCCCGGAGCTCGAGCTGACGTCGTTCGTGCGACCCGACCGGGTGCCGGCGATGGCCGACGCCGACGCCGTGTGCGCCGCCACCGAGGCGAACCCGGTCCGGCGGTGGGGGCTCGTGCTGAACGAGCGTGGGGCGCAGCGAGCGCTGGCTGCCGGCCTGCACCACCTCCAGTTCGTCGTGTCGGTCTCGGAGACCCACTCGCTGCGCAACGCCGGGCGCCCGCCGGGCGCCGCGCTCGACGAGCTCGCCCGGGTGTGCGACCTCGCCGCCGACGCCGGAGCCGTGGTGGAGGTCACGCTGGCCACGGCGTTCGGGTGCCCCTACGAGCACGAGATCGCGCCGGCTGCCGTCGTCGAGGCCGCCGAGCGCAGCGCGGCCGCCGGCGTGACTTCGATCGGGCTGGCCGACACCATCGGCGTGGCCGTCCCCACCGAGGTGCGGCGCCTCGTCGCCGACGTCGGCGCCGCCGTGGGGCTGCCCGTGGGGGTGCACCTCCACGACACCCGGGGGCTCGGGGTCGCCAACGCCCTCGCAGCCGTCGAGGTCGGCGTCCGGCGGATCGACGGCAGCGTCGGCGCCCTCGGCGGCTGTCCGTTCGCGCCGGGCGCCTCGGGCAACCTGGCCCTCGAGGACCTGGCCCACGCGCTGGAGGCGATGGGCGTGGCCACCGGGGTCTCCGTCGACGGGCTGGTGGCTGCCGCCCGGATCGCGTGCGAGGCGGTCGGTCGCCCGGTGGGCAGCCACGTCGGTGTGGCCGGCCGCCGGTTCGCCGATCAGCCGCCCGTGGTCGACGAACCGCTGCCGTAGAGGTCGCGGGTCGCGTCGCGCACCGCGAGGAAGACCTGGGTGGCGTCGGCGATCAGCTCGTCGGTGCTGAGCTGGACCCGCCCGTCGAGCCACGCGACCAGCAGCTCCGTGAAGCCGCCGACGAGCACAGCGGCGCCCAGGGTGCCGACGCGCGGGTCGTAGCGCTGGCCCTCGCGGCGGGCGTGGTCGCGCTCGACCAGCTCGACCTGGCCGGCGCCGGCCCGGATGCGCCGCACGTTCAGCGCTTCGTTGCCGATGGCCTCGACGTAGAGGATGCGGCCCCGCCGGCGATCCTCGTCGACGAATCGGACCGTGGCGTCGACCGACGCTCGCATGGCGTCGTCGTCGTCCTCGGCCTCGGCGACGGCCTGGCCGAGCCGGCGCTGCAGGTCGCGGAAGACGTCGTCGTAGACCGCGACCACGAGCTCGTCGAGGTCGGTGAAGCTCTCGTAGAAGTAGCGGGGGTTGAGGCGGGCCCGGGCGCACACGGCCCGCACGGTCGTGCCGGACGAGCCCTCGCTCGCGAGCAGGTCGTAGGCCGCGTCGATCAGCAGCCGGCGCCGCTCTCGCTGGCGCTCCTCGGCGGACAGCCCGTTCCACCGCGACGGCGTCCTGGCGGGCGCGTTGCTGGTCACCGCCGGGATGGTACTGGTGGCAAAGCGCGTTTCCAGTTGACGGGCGACCCTCAGGGGCCCGGGGCGTTCGTGCCCGCCTGCACGAGGTTGCCGAACCGGTGCAGCGTTCGGGTGACCGACTGCTCCCGCAGGTAGGTGCGCAGCTCGACGCCACCGTCGGCCGTGACGGGGTCGTCGGCCAGGTGGACCCAGGCGTCGGCGGCGGCCCGACGCAGCGCGCGGTCGACCCCACCCAGCACCCGGACCCGCTCGACCCCGAGGTCGCCCAGGCGGGCGGCGAACGCGTCGTCGTCCTCGTGGTCGTGGCGGGACTCGACGAGCGGCACCCCGCACGTGGCGGCGGCGTGGCGCACCCGCGCCACCTCGACCTCGGTGGCGCCGGGTCCGATCCGGAGCCCGACCCGGTCGAGGGGACGGAACCGCTGCACGTTCGACTCGCAGAACAGGCCCGTCGGGTCGAGCTCGGCCCCGTACACGTCGCGCCACCACGCGGCGTCGCTCGCCTGCCAGGTGTCGGCCTCCAGCGGCGTCGTCGGTTGCCACGTCCCGAGCTGGGCCACGTAGCCGGGGCCGCCGGCCTTCGCGCCCGGGCCCACGCTCGACCGCTTCCACCCGCCGAAGGGCTGGCGCTGCACGATCGCCCCGGTGATCCCGCGGTTCACGTAGGCGTTGCCCACCTCGACCCGGTCGACCCACCGGTCGACCTCCGCCGGGTCGAGCGAGTGGATGCCGCCCGTGAGCCCGAAGTCGGAGTCGTTCTGGATCCGGACCGCCTCGTCGAGGTCCACGGCGGCGATGAGCCCGAGCACCGGCCCGAAGCACTCGGTGCGGTGGAACCAGGAGCCCGGCGCCACCCCGGTGCGCACGCCCGGCGACCAGAGCCGGCGGGCGTCGTCCAGCGGACGAGGCTCGACCAGCCACGACTCGCCGGGTCCGAGCTCGGCGAAGGCCCTGGCGAGGCGGGGGTTGGGATCGTCGATGAGCGGGCCGACGCTCGAGGTCACGTCGTCGGGTGCCCCGACGACCAGGCTCTCGACGGCGTCGACCAGCTGGCGGCGGAACCGCTCGCTGCGCGCGACCTCGCCCACGAGGATCGCGAGGCTCGCCGCCGAGCACTTCTGCCCGGCGTGGCCGAACGCGGACGAGACGAGGTCGGCGACCGCGAGGTCGAGGTCGGCGCTGGGGGTGATGACGATCGAGTTCTTGCCCGACGTCTCGGCGAACAGGCGCAGGTCCGGCCGCCACGACCGGAACACCTCGGCGGTCTCCGTGCTCCCGGTGAGCACGACGGCGTCGACGGAGGTCAGCAGGTGCCGGCCGACGTCGTCCTCCGGCACGCGCAGGAGCTGCAGGAGGTCCTCGGGGACGCCGGCGGCGTGGGCGGCCTCGACCACCACCTCGGAGCACCGCGGCACCTCCGGCGCCGGCTTCACCAGCACCGCGCTCCCGGCGGCGAGCGACGCGAACATCCCGCCCGCCGGGATGGCCACGGGGAAGTTCCACGGCGGCACCACGGCGATCACGCCGAGCGGCTCGAATCGCGCGTGCTCCCGGTGCCGTGGCGGACGGCGGCCGTCGAGCGGGTGGGCCAGGTCGGTGCGGTCGGCGTAGTAGCGGACGAAGTCGATGGCCTCGCAGATCTCCGGGTCGGCCTGGGCCACCGTCTTGGCGCCCTCCTGCACCATCACGGTGAGCAGGTCGCCACGCCGCCGGGCCAGCTCTTCGGCGACGGCGCGCAGCACCTGCCGGCGCTCGTCCACGGGACGACCCGCCCACGCCCGCTGCGCCTGGCGAGCGCGATCGAGGGCCTGATCGACCGACCCCCCGTCGGTGACCACCGGTGTCCGGGGCGGGCCCGGACGGCGGGCCAGCGCGTCGAGCGCCCACTGCCGGGTCCCGGCCAGGGCGGGATCGGACTCCGGTTCGTTCCGGAACGGGTCGAGGCCCACGGGCTCCTCCGGTCGGGAGCGGTCGACCGTGCGGCGAGGGTCCGTGGACACGTGCGACCGGTCGTGCACCGCCCGCCGGAACGCCGCCGCCTGCTCGAGGAACGCCGGCGACCCGGGTGCGAGGTCGCCGAGGGCGCGCAGGAAGTTGCCGGCGGCCGCGTTCTCCTCCAGCCGCCGGAAGAGGTAGGCGATGGCGACGTCGAAGTCCGCCGGATCGACGACGGGCGTGTACAGGAGCAGCGAGCCGAGCTCGTCCCGGATGACCCGCGACTGCGCGGGTGCCATGCCCTCGAGCATCTCGATCCCGATCCGGTCGGCGACGCCTCGCTGCCGCGCGAGCAGCGCCGCCCAGGCGACGTCGAAGAGGTTGTGGCTGCCGACGCCGATGCGCACCGCCCCGAGGTGCTCCGGTCGGAGCACCCAGTCGAGGCACCGCTTGTAGCTGGCGTCCGTGTCGGCCTTGGTGGGGTGCGGCGCCGGCTGCCAGCCGTGCATGGCGGCGTCGACGCGCTCCATCGCCAGGTTGGCGCCCTTCACGAGCCGGATCTTGATGCCCGCGCCACCCCGTCGGCGGCGTTCGGTCGCCCAGGCCACCAGCCGCCCCAGGGCGTCGAACGCATCGGGCAGGTAGGCCTGCAGCACGATCCCGGCCTCGGTGCCGGCGAACTCGTCCTCGTCGAGCACCCGGCGGAACGCCGCCATCGTGAGCTCGAGGTCGTGGTACTCCTCCATGTCGAGGTTGACGAACGTGCCCCGCTGCGCCGCCGCCCGCAGCACCGTGCGGAGGCGGTCGCAGACGCGGTCGAGGCTGTCGTCCCAGGCCCAGGGCTGCAGCTGGGACGCGATGCCGGAGATCTTCACCGAGACGTAGTCGACGTGGTCGTCGCCGAGCAGGTCGATCGTGGCCTGGAGCCGGCGCTGCGCCTCGCGCTCGCCGAGCACGGCCTCGCCGAGGAGGTTGACGTTGAGGTCGAAGCCGTCGGCCCGCCGCGCGCCGAGGTGGCGATCCATCGCGGTCCCGTGCGCGTCCACCACCAGGTGCCCGACGATCTGGCGCATGCGCCGGCGGGCGAGCGGCATGACGAACCGCGGCAGGCGCGGCGCCAGCTCGGCGCCCGCCCGCAGCAGCAGGCGGTCGACGGGGGAGAGGAAGCGAGGGAGGGGAGCGCCCCGCCCGGCGAGCTCGTGGAGCTGATCGGCCGCCACCACCTCGTCGTCGGGGCGGATCACCCGGTCGACGAACTGCATGGTGAACGCCACCCCGCCGGGGTCGTCCACCAGTCGGTGCAGCCGCCCGCTCGTCCGGCGGTCGGCGCCGGTCTCCGCCGCCTCGGCGGAGGCGAGCCAGCGCTGCACCAGGTCGACCGCTTCGTCGGCGAGGAGCGCCGGATCGTCGTCCACGCCCCCATGGTGCCCGCCGCCGGTCGTCGGGTGCGGCCGTTCCGCCAGGACTGCCAGAACGCTTCTGGCAGTCGCCACGGAACAGGGGTCAGGTGGCGATCGCCGCGACGGTGGCGCCGGCAGCGGCCACCAGGTCGGCGGGGGCGAGCGACAGCTCGAGCCCGCGGCGCCCGCCGCTGACGTGGACCTCGTCGTCGAGGGTGAGCAGCTCGTCGACGAAGACCGGGAGGGGGCGGCGGTGACCGAGCGGTGAGATGCCGCCGACCACGGAGCCGGTGAGGCGCTCGGCCACGGCGGGGTCGGCCATCGCCGCCCTCTTGGCGCCGGCGGCCCGGGCGAGCGCCTTGAGGTCGAGCGACCCGCTCACCGGCACCACCGCCACCACGTGGCGGCCGTCGTCGAGCTCGGCCACGAGGGTCTTGCCGACGGTGTCCGGGTCGAGCCCGAGCGCCGTGACCAGCGCCGCGCCGTAGCCCTCCTCGGCAGCTCCGAGCTGGTACTCGGTGAGGCGGTAGGCCACCCCGGCGGCGTCGAGCGCTGCGGTGGCCGGCGTCTGCGACACCGTGCGCTAGAGCGGCTTCGGGTCGTCGGGGTCGCCGTCCTCGATGATGACCTCGCCCCGGTCCTTGTCCGTGATCCGGCCCGGGTGCTCGGCGTCGAGGTGCAGCTTCAGCTCCCAGCGGGCGGCGAAGCGCAGCTCGCAGAAGGGGCACTGGGAGGTCTCGGTCACGTCACACCTCGTCGAGCCAGACCGGCGCGCGGTCGAGCAGGAAGTTGCTCACCGCCAGGCAGCGGTCGAGCGTGTCGCACAGCTGCTCCTGGCCGAGGAACACCCGCGCCAGGGACACGTCGACCTTGGCGACGATGCTCAGGGACCGCTCCGGGGCGTCGGTGACGGCGCCGAAGGAGTCGATGGCCGAGACCTCGAGCGGCAGGTCGGGGCCGCCGAGCCCGGCCAGGTCGGTGGCGAGCACCAGCAGGTCCGGGCCCTTCGGCAGCGGCGGCAGCGACCACGTGAAGATCAGCGGGAACTGGAACTCGTCGGGCGGATCGTCGTCCTCGTCGATCTCCATCACCACGTCCTCGAAGGCGAGGAGCGTGCGGGGATCGACGTCGAGGGCGAGGTGCAGGTCGAGCGGACCGCCGCACGCCTCCTCGGGGTGGAGGTCGACCTCCCACGCCTGGCGCAGCGAGTACGTCTCCACGAAGTGGCGCTCGTCGTGGACGTGGAACCCGTGGTCGACGGCGTGGTCCTTGAGGTCCGCGATGAACCCGGCGACGTCGATGGAGGCCATGGATCAAGCCTGCCACGGCACTACGGTCGCTCCGACATGCGCGACGACGACCTCCTCGCCGTGCTGCACGCCGCCGCCGACGCCGTGCGGCACGCCCTCGACGGCCTGGACGACTGGGGCCTCGCAGGCACCCGCTCCGGCCAGTACCGCAGCGACCTGGCCGCCGACGACGCCTGCCTCGCCGTGCTCGAGGACGCCGGGCTCGGATGGCTGAGCGAGGAGTCCGGGGTGGAGCACCCGGACCGCGCGATCACGGTGGTGGTCGACCCGGTGGACGGCTCCACCAACGCCGACCGTGGCATCCCGTGGTTCGCCACGAGCCTCTGCGCCGTCGACGCGGAGGGTGCGCGCGTGGCCCTGGTGGTGAACCAGGCGAGCGGCCGCCGGTGGGAGGCCGTGCGCGGCGGGGGTGCCCGCGTCGACGGCCGGCCGTGCCGACCATCGGGGGCGACCGACCTCCGGCGCTCGATCATCGGGCTCTCCGGCTACCCCAACCAGTACCTCGGGTGGAAGCAGTACCGGGCGCTCGGGGCCGCCGCCCTCGACCTGTGCGCCGTGGCCGACGGCGTGCTCGACGGCTACCTCGACTGCTCGCCCAGCGCCCACGGCGCCTGGGACTACGCCGCCGGTCTGCTGGTGTGCCGGGAGGCCGGCGTCGAGGTGGTCGACGCGTTCGACCGGGACCTGCTCACCCCGGGCGAGCTGCTCCACGAGGCCCGGCGCACGCCGGTGGCGGGCGCGACCCCCGAGCTCACCGCCGCCCTGGTCGATGCGCGCCGCCGGCTGCGGTGGCCCGACGATCCCGACCTGCCCGATCGGCACGAACCGGACCGCCGGTAGGCTCCGTGCGAGTGGCCGGCTCCCTCCACCGCCTCGCGCTCCAGGTGTACCGCCGGCTGCCGGTCGGCTTCCGTCGCCGCATCGTGCGCGCCGTGTCGCCCTCCTACACGGTGGGCGCCATGTGCTTCATCGAGCGCGACGACGGAGCCGTGCTCCTCGTCCGGCACACGTACCGCGACCGGTGGGGCGTCCCCGGCGGCCTCCTCCAACGCGGCGAGGACGCGGCGGACGGCGTGAAGCGCGAGGTGCGGGAGGAGGTCGGCCTCCACGTGGAGCTGCTCGGCGAGCCCGCCGTCGTGGTCGATGCCGCGCCCCAGCGCGTCGACGTCGTCTTCCGGGCCACGCTCGTCACTGCCACCGACGGCGACGTGGTGGAGGTGGGGTCGGCGGAGATCCTCGAGGCGCGGTGGTTCGCCCCCCACGAGCTGCCGGAGCTGCAGTTCGAGACCGCCGGCGCGCTGGTCGCGCTCGCCCGCGCGGCGACCGCCCCGAGCCAGCGCCCGCTCCCCGATCCGGTCTGGCCGGACCTGTAGACGTTCCGCACCGACTGCCAGAACGCCCTCAGGGTTCTGGCAGCCCTGACGGAACGGTCAGACGGCGAGCGCGCGACCCTGGCGCTGCGCCGGCGAGCACGGGTGGCGCAGCTTGGTGAGGGCCTTCGCCTCGATCTGGCGGATGCGCTCCCGGGTGAGGGCGAAGTGGCGGCCCACCTCGTCGAGGGTGAGCGGCCGGTCGCCGACGAGGCCGAAGCGGAGCTCGAGGACCTCGCGCTCGCGCTCGGACAGCGTCAGCAGCAGCGTGCGCAGCTCGGCCTTCTCGAGGTTGGCAGCGGCGACGTCGAAAGGCACCTCGGCCGTCTCGTCCGGGAGCAGGTCGCCGAACTCGGTGGCGTCCTCGCCGATGCCGGCGGACAGCGAGATGACGTCGGCGGTGGCCTGCATCGCGGCCTGGACCCGGTCGACCGGCATGCCGGTGAGCTCGGACAGCTCCTCGGCGGTGGGCTCGCGACCCAGCTCCTTCAGCAGCGTGCCCGACGCCTTCGACAGGGTGGAGAGCGTGTCCACCACGTGCGAGGGCAGGCGGATCGTTCTGCCCTTGTCGGCGATGCCGCGGCCGATGGCCTGGCGGATCCACCACGTGGCGTAGGTGGAGAACTTGAAGCCCTTGCGGTGGTCGAACTTCTCGACCGCCCGGATCAGGCCGAGGTTGCCCTCCTGGATGAGGTCGAGCAGCGGCAGGCCGGTGGACTGGTAGCGCTTGGCGATCGACACCACGAGGCGCAGGTTCGACTGGATGAACCGCTGCTTGGCGGCGGCTGCCTGGCGGACCTGGCGGCGCAGGGCGGCGCGCGCTGCCGGCTTCAGGTCGAGCTCCTCGGCGAGCCGCAGCTCGGCCTCCTTGCCGTCCTCGATCTGCTGCGCGAGCTCGATCTCCTCTGCCGCGGTGAGGAGGGGGTACTGCCCGATGTCGGCGAGGTAGCGGCCGACGAGATCGTCTGGCCCCCGTGCCCCCCGATGACCGCTGCGCTTGGGTCCGGCCACCCCTGACCTCCGTCGATCGATCGGCACCTGGACGGCGCTCGATGTCCCCGGCGACGGTAGCGACGCGCCTGGCGGGGATCGTGGATGCCCTCCAGGGGACGGCTACCGTTGCCCGGTCTCGGGCGCGTAGCTCAGCTGGCCAGAGCGCTTCCCTTACAAGGAAGATGTCGGGGGTTCGAGTCCCTCCGCGCCCACGTCTGTGACCTGGGCACACGTCCGAGTTCGCCAGGCCCCGAGGCCGCTCCGATCCGCACATCCATCGAACGTGCGCGGCGCGAAACGTGTGATGGGCGGTCCCGTTCGGCTGCTGGCTCGGTGCTGTGACCAGGGTGTTCGCGGGGTTCGTGGGCGATGGAGCACTTCATGCAGGCCTTGACTGCTTGTGCAAGGAAGTAGTCGGTGGGCGAGCATCCCGCGACCCACGGGAGTCGGCCGTCCGGCGATCGGGTACGCCTACACCGGCTCGACGTCGACCCCAACAGCATGGCTGGCGAGCGCCTCCAGGTCTTCTGGATCTCCCGTGAGCACGGTGCCCCCGGGCTCGGCCATCACGACGACCAGTGCGTCGACCGCAGAGCCGGTTCGGGCGCGCGCCCGCAGGTATCCCGCCCGCCGGGCCGCTCTTCGGAGACGACCGGCTCCACCTCGCAAGCCGTCAGGAACCGATTGATGTTGGCGTCCGTTCTCGCGGCACCCGATGTCGACTCCGCGATCACGACCGTCGGGACGATGGGCGGCCAGAGGTTCTCGTCCTTCAGAGCCTTGATCAGGGCGGCTGCGCGACGAGTTCGTTGGCTGAGCCGGCTCAGCCCACCCGAGTCGAGGACGAGCACCGATCAGCTCGCGCGGGCGGCGGCCCGCTCTCGGATCCTCCGGGCGATGTTCACGGCCCGTGCGTGCTCGCGCGCCGACGGCTCGCCGACGTCTTCGACGAGCTCCCCGAGGTAGTCGTCGGCCGCCCGATTCAGTTCCTGGCGACGGATCTCTGCTTCGACTGCCTCCTGTAGAAGCTCGGACGCGGGGAGCTCCAGATCCTTCACTGCCTTGTAGAGCTCGTCGGGCAGGTAGACCTGCATCCTGGGCATACGCCTAAGTATACACACATCAGCCATCCGGCGGGCGGTGTTTCGGGATAGGCGACGAGCCCGCCCACCATCGGCACCTTCGGGATGCCGCCCGGGGTGTGCGTTCTCGACCCGAGAAGGTCCGGGGGCCGGACACTGAGAGGTCGAGCTTCCGGCCGGCTGCGTTCTCGACCCGAAAAGGTCCGGGGGCCGGACGCAACGAGGTCGAGGTCGGTCCGCCGACGTCGTGGCGGTCACCAACGCCGGATCGGTGAGGCAGTCTGGAACCCTTGGGCGTCTCCGGATCTCGGCCTCAGGCGTCCCACGTGGCGCCGCCACCGGCATGTGGTTTCCATCGCACTTTCATCGCACACCGGCCCTCGTCCAGACGAGTTCGCCGTCGTCCCCACGCCCGGTCTGACCTGCGATTTTCGTTCGCAGACGTCCGCCGGGATGCGGGCTTGTTGCCCTTACAGGGAAGACGTCGGGGGTTCGAGTCCCTCCGCGCCCACCGCTACGGCACGACCTCCTCGACCCGCTCGGCCACCACCACGGGCGCGGTCTCCTCGCCGTGGGTCCGCGGCGTGCGACGGCGCTCGACGACGGCGAGCACCGGGGTGGTCGACCAGGGACGGCGTCCGGCGTCGTGCTCGCCGGGCACGAGCGGGAGCACCACGAGGTCGGCGCCGTCGCCGGTGGCGAGCACGGCCTCGATCGCGCCGGGCGTGGACAGCTCGGTGAACGTGACCCCGCCGGCGGCGTCGGCGTGTCGCGCCGCGGCACGGGTGGCCGCCTCGCGGGCCTCGGACGTGCCGACGATGCGCAGCCCCGCACCGTGCGCCCGCGCGATCCGGCGGGCGAGGTCGACGGCGCGCGGCGCCTCGGCCCGGTAGGGGACCACCACCCGGCCTCGCGGCGGCGGGCTCGTGCCCGCGCCGGTGGGGTCGACCACGACGAGGACGTCGCAGTGGACCTCGTCGATGATGCGGCCGAGGGTGCCCCGCTGCAGGTCCCCGGGGGAGAACGGCCGGCGGGAGCTGAGCACCACCGTGTCGACGCCCCGCTCAGCGGCCACGTCGACCACGGCCCGGCTCACGTCGGTGGTCTGCACGGCGAGGACGACGACGGAGGCGCCCGACCCCTCGACGAACTGGGCGACCGGGCGCAGCGAGCGGCGAGCCCGCTCGACCGCACCGCCGTCGAGCGGACCGGCGAGCAGGTGGTCGCCGAGCTGCAGCGTGCGCAGCAGCACGAGCTCCACGCGGGACTCGTCGGCATCCAGGGCGGCGAGGGTGGTGTGGACCAGCTCGTACGCGTTGTCGGTGGACGCGACGTGCAGGAGGACCCGCTCGACCCCGTCGTCGGTGTCGACCGGTTCGACGCCCTCGCCCATGTCCGGGCGGAGCATCGACAGGATGGGCGTGGTCATGAAGGTGGTGACCAGCGCCATGATCACCAGGATCGAGAACAGGTTCGGCGGGATCACGCCGAGCTCGAGGCCGATGTTCAGGATCACCAGCTCGGTGAGGCCGCGGCAGTTCATGAGCACGCCGAGGGCCAGGGAGTCGCGCCAGCCCATGCCCACGGCCTTCGCGGCGAGGGTGCTGCCGCCCCACTTCCCCACGACGGCGACCAGCACGACGAGGAAGGTGTAGAGCCACAGCTCCGGGTCGGTGCCCAGCGCGAGGACGTCGGTGCGCAGGCCGGAGAAGGCGAAGAAGAGCGGCAGCAGGAAGACCACCGAGAAGTCCTCGAGCTTGTCGAACAGCTCCTCGATGAGCTCCGACCGCTGCGGCATGATCGCCCCGAAGAGGAAGGCGCCGAAGATGGCGTGGATCCCGATGCGGTCCGTGGCCAGGGCGCTGAGCACGAGGCCGACGAAGAGCACCGCCATGACCGTGCCGGACAGGCGGCCCTGATCCTCGTGGATGCGGCCGAGGCGCTCGAGGAGCGGGCGGACCGCCAGGACCATGAAGGCGATGAACAGCACCGACCAGCCGACCGTGGGCAGCGCTCCCGCCGCGCCGTCGGCCTTCGCGACCGTGACGACGACGGCGAGGATGCACCACGCGGTCACGTCGTCGATGGCGGCGCAGGTGATGGTGACGGCGCCGAGGCGGGTCTTGTGCATGCCGCGCTCGGTGAGGATCCGGGCGAGCACGGGGAAGGCGGTGATGCTCATCGACGCGCCCATGAAGAGGGCGAACGGGAGGAAGTCGCCGTCGGGGGAGCCGAGCGACGTGAAGATGAGGAGTGCCAGGGCGATGCCGCTGAGGAACGGGGCGATGATGCTGGCGTGGCTGACCAGCGCCGCGGCGTGGCCCCGGCCCCGCACGAGCCGCAGGTCGAGCTCGGCGCCCACGAGGAACATGAAGAACACGAGTCCGATCTGGGCGAACACCTCGATGAACGGCATCACGTCGGCGTCGAAGACGTACTCGGACGCCGACGGCCAGACGGTGCCGAGCAGCGTCGGGCCGAGGATGACACCGGCCACGATCTCGCCGACCACCTGGGGCTGGCCGATCTTGCGGAACAGGCCGCCCACCACGCGAGCGGCGACGATCACGACGGCGATCGCGAGGAGCAGCTTCCAGAACACCTCGTGGGTGTCGACGTGGCTCTCGGCCATGCCGGTCTCGGCGCCCTCCTCGGGCGGCGGTGCCGTGATGTCGCGGCCGAGCGACAGCAGCCAGACCATGAGTCCGATGGCGCCGGCGATGATGACGCCGTAGGTGCCGACGATGTGGCCGACGGACGTGCTGGCGAAGCCGGTGCCACCGGCGTGGTCGTCGGGCGGCTCGGTGGCCGGCGACGTGGGTGGGGTGGGCGCGGTGGCCATGGGGTTCCTCCTGCAGATCGGGTCGACGGTGCCCGCGCTCGGGCGCGGGCGGGGGGTCAGACCGTCTGGGGAGGAGCACGCCCCGGGGCCGGCGCGCCGACATCGGTGGCGTCCGGAGCACCGGACCCAGGTGGCGGCTCGGACGCGAGCCCCGAGGACGCCGCGGCGGCGGGGGACGCGAGGGACGCGGGAGAGAGGGTCGGCTCCGGGAGGGTGTCGTCGTCCTCCTCCTTGCCGACCACGGCGCGCACGCCTGGCAGGTGGAGGTCGTCGGCAGGATCGGTCAGCCCGGTCTCCTCGACCGCCGGTCCCGGCGGGAGGTGCTGCGCCGCCGTGGCGCGCACCAGCCCACGGGGCACCAGGCCCACCGCGACGAGTGCCAGGACCGCGGCGAGCACCAGGAGGGAGGCCGCGGAGCGCCGGCGCATCGGCGGTCCATCCCCCGGGACGAAGGGGTCAGAACCGGACGTGGCCGATGCCACCTCCGTGTTGAGGTGCGTCAGTGGTTGCGGAGTGCGTCGATGAGCTCGCCCTTGTCCATCGACGATCGGCCCTCGATGCCGACCTCCTTGGCCTTCTCGTAGAGGTCGTCCTTCGTCCACTCCTCGTACGCCGCCGAGGACCCACCCTTCTGTGCGGTGTCGTGGCGGTCGCTGTTGGCGATGCGGGCGGCCTTCTCCTTGCTCATCCCGTCGCGGCGCAGGGCCTCGTACTGCTCGTCGTCCTTGATGCTCGGGCCGTGGTCCTTGGTGGGCATGGGGGCCTCCTCGGGTCGCGTCACCCGTCCACCTACCCGGGGTCGCCGCGACCGTGAACCGGTCGCCCACGTCCGGAGCCCCCCACTGGGTACGGTCGGAGCCATGAGCGACCAGCCCACGCGTGCGCGCGCCAGCTTCAACGCCCACCTCGAGGAGATCGAGCGGCTGGTGATGCGCCAGTTCGGGCTGGTGATCGAGGGGATCGCCGGGGCGACGGCGGTGCTCCTCGCCGACGACGCCGCCGCCGCCAAGGCGATCGTCGAGCGTGACGAGGTCATGGACGACCTCGAGTACCAGATCGAGGAGACCGTCGAGCAGCAGCTGCTCCTCGAGTCGCCCGTGGCGCGGGACTTCCGCTTCCTCATGACCGTGTCGCGGATCGTCCCGGAGCTCGAGCGCAGCGGTGAC
>DASUEE010000057.1:0-17894 GCA_036275235.1 Acidimicrobiales bacterium
CCGGCGGGGATGCGGCGCAGGCCGACCTCGACCAGCGTCCCGACGATCGAGCGCACCATCTGGTGGCAGAACGACGACGCCTCGATCCAGAAGCGCAGCGTGCGCTCGTCGACCACCTCCCAGCGGGCCTCCCGGACGTCGCGCACCAGCGAGACCTCGCTGCCGTCGCCGGCCTTGGGTCGGCGGCAGAACGACGAGAAGTCGTGGGTGCCGATGAGGGGGTCGCAGGCGAGGCGCAGGAGGTCGAGCTCGAGGGGCTCGCGCACGTGCCAGGCGGTGTGCACGGAGAACGGGTCGGGGACCTCGTGGGCGTGCACGGTGTAGCGGTACCGGCGGGCGGTGGCGTCGAAGCGGGCCGACCACCCGAGCGGGACCAGCGCCGGGTCGCGCACCGCGACCTCCGGGCCGCACAGCGCGTTCAGTGCCCGGCACAGGGCCTCGAGGTCGACGCCCTCGGCGGTGGCGAAGTCGACGACCTGGCCGTGGGCGTGCACGCCCTTGTCGGTGCGCCCCGCGCACGTCAGCTCGACGGGGTGGCGCAGCACGCGCTCGAGCGCCTCGGTGAGCCGTCCGCCCACCGTGGGCACCCCTGGGTTTCGGGCGAAGCCGTGGAACGGGGTGCCGTCGTAGGCCACGGTCAACCGGACGCGCACGAGCGGCTCGGCGGGGCCGGGATCGAGGTCGTCCTCGTCGAAGAGGGTCAGCGACGAGCGCATGGCGGCAACAACCTCGCACAGACGCGCAGCGACCCGGCGCCATCGCGCCGGGTCGCTCGTCGGCGCAGGGCGCCTCCTCGCTAACCGAGTTCCTCGGTAGAGCCTCGGAGCTCGCGCGTCACACCAGCTCGATCCTGGCCATGGGGGCGTTGTCCCCGTGGCGCGGACCCAGCTTCAGGATCCGGGTGTAGCCACCCGGGCGGTCGGCGTAGCGGGGGCCGACGTCGGTCATGAGCTTGTGGGCCATCTCCTCGTCGCGGAGGTAGGCGACGACCTGGCGGTGGTTGTGCAGACCGCCCTTCTTGGCCTTCGTGATGAGCTTCTCGGCCACCGGACGCAGCGCCTTGGCCTTGGCCTCGGTGGTGACGATGGATTCGGCGGCGATCAGGCTCGCCACCAGGTTGCCGAACATGGCCTTCTGGTGGGAGGCGGAGCCGCCGAAGCGCTTGCCCTTGCGGGGACGTGCAGGCATGGGATTCTCCTAGCCGCGGATGCGCAGCGTCAGGCCACGCTCATCCAGCTTCTCGACGACCTCGTCGAGGGACTTCTGGCCGAAGTTCGTGATGGCCAGGAGGTCGTCTTCGGTCTTGTTCACGAGCTCGCCGACGGTGTTCACCTGCGCCCGCTTCAGGCAGTTGCGGGGGCGTTCGGAGAGGTCGAGGTCCTCGATGGGGAGGTCGAGGTCAGAAGGCCCGGTACCGGCCACCGGCATCTCGCCGAGCTCGAGGCCCTGGGGCTCCTCGCTCATGTCGGCGATCAGTCCGACGAGGCTGCGCAGCGTGTCGCCGGCGGAGGCGAGGGCGTCGGCCGGGGTGATCGAGCCGTCGGTCTGGACGTCGATCACGAGCTTGTCGTAGTTCGTGTCCTGCTCGACGCGGGTGGGCTCGACCGAGAAGGTGGCCTTGCGCACCGGCGAGAAGATCGAGTCGACCGGGATGACGCCGATGGTGTCGGAGGTCTTGTTCTTGTCGGCCGACACGTAGCCGCGGCCCTTGGCGATCGTGACGTCGATCGCCAGGCGGCCGTCGCCGTGCATGGTGGCGATGTGGAGCTCGGGGTTCAGGATCTCCACGTCGGCGTTGGGCTGCAGGTCGGCGGCGGTGACCTCGGCGGGCCCGCGCGCGTCGAGGCGCAGCGAGACCGGGTCGTCGCTGTGGCAGACCACGACGAGGTCCTTGAGGTTCAGGATGATGTCGGTGACGTCCTCGACGACGCCGCCGATGGTGTCGAACTCGTGGAGGGCCTCGTCGAAGCGGACCTGGGTGACGGCTGCGCCCGGGATCGACGACAGCAGGACCCGCCGGAGCGAGTTCCCGATGGTGTGCCCGAACCCGGGCTCGAGGGGGCTGATGACGAACCGCTGGCGGTTGTTCGCCTCCTCACCCTGGGGCTCGACGGTGGGGCGTTGGATGACCAGCATGGAGCGGGGTACCTCGTGTCGTTCTGGAGGTGCGGGCGGGATGGGGCGAGAGGGGATTACTTCGAGTACAGCTCGACGATGAGCTGCTCGCGCACGGGCACGTCGATCTGCTCGCGCTCGGGGTACGCCCGCACGGTGACGGCGTAGCCGTCGTCGCCGACCTCCAGCCAACCCGGGGCCTGGCGGTCGAGCACGTCCTTGTTCCACTGCACGGTCACCATGTCGCGGGACTTGGAGCGCAGCGAGACCTTGTCGCCGACGCGGACGCGGTAGCTGGGGATGTTCACGCGCTTGCCGTTGACCTCGAAGTGGCCGTGGCTCACGAACTGGCGGGCCTGGGGCCGGGTGGCGGCGAGGCCGGCGCGGTACACGACGTTGTCGAGGCGGCGCTCGAGCAGCTGGAGCATGAGCTCGCCGGTGACGCCCTTGCGGCGGTTCGCCTCCTCGTAGAGGTTGCGGAACTGGCGCTCGGAGAGGCCGTAGGAGAAGCGGGCCTTCTGCTTCTCCTGGAGCTGCGCGAGGTACTCGGACGGCTGGCCCCGCTTGCGGGTGCGGCCGTGCTCGCCGGGCGGGTACGGCCGGCGGTCGAGGGCGCGGGTCTCACCCGAGGTGCCGAAGATGTTGACGCCGAGGCGTCGGGAGACGCGGGAGCGGGGACCGGTGTATCGAGCCATTGCTGCTTCCTCAGGTGCGGCGCCGCTTGGGGGGGCGGCAGCCGTTGTGGGGCACGGGGGTGACGTCCTTGATGCCGGACACCTCGATGCCGGCGTTCTGGATCGAGCGGATGGCGGTCTCGCGGCCCGAACCCGGGCCCTTGACCTGCACCTCGACGCGGCGCACGCCGTGCTCCATGGCACCGCGGGCGGCCTTCTCGGCGGCCATCTGGGCGGCGAAGGGGGTGGACTTGCGGGAGCCCTTGAACCCGACGTTGCCGGCCGAGGCCCACGAGATGACGTTGCCGGCCGGGTCGGTGATGGCGACGATCGTGTTGTTGAACGACGACTTGATGTGGGCGATGCCGTGCGAGATGTTCTTGCGCTCGCGCTTGCGGGGGCGTCGACCGCCCGAGGAGGGCTTGGCCACTACTTCTTCACCTTCTTCTTGCCGGCGACGGTCTTCTTCGGGCCCTTGCGGCTGCGGGCGTTCGTCTGGGTGCGCTGGCCGCGGACCGGGAGGCCCTTGCGGTGGCGGATGCCCTGGTACGACCCGATCTCGATCTTGCGCTTGATGTTCTGCTGGATCTCGCGGCGCAGGTCGCCCTCGACCTCGAGGTTGTTGTCGATCCACTCACGGACCTTGTTCACCTCGGCATCGGTGAGGTCGCGCACCCGGGTGCTCTGGTCGATGCCGACCTCGTCGCAGATGCGGGCAGCCGTGGTGCTGCCGATGCCGAACAGGTAGGTCAGCGAGATCACCAGCCGCTTCTCGCGGGGGATGTCAACACCTTGGATGCGTGCCATCTTCTACTGCTGCTCCTCAGCCCTGGCGCTGCTTGTGTCGGGGGTTCGTGCAGAGGACCATGACGCGGCCGTGCCTGCGGATCACCTGGCACTTCTCGCACATGGGCTTGACGCTGGGTCGGACCTTCATCGTCGCTCTCTCGATGGGGCGCTCAGCAGCGACCGGGGAACCGGGCACGACCGAGCTCGAACGGGGTGAGCTCACTGCTCCCTGCCATCCGAGGTGACCCGGGTGGGGGCGCAGGGCGCTGCAGGGGCAGGCGCGCCTGTCCCAGAGCCGAAGGGACACTCTACGGGACCGCTCCCACGGCCGCCAACCCCGCTCGGCCCGACCGACCAGCATGGCGCACCGGGACCCGCAGGTGGCGGACCTCAGGCGAGGGTGAGGACCTCGGGCCCGTCTGCGGTGACGGCCACCGTGTGCTCCCAGTGCGCCCCCCGGCGGCCGTCGGCGGTGACCACCGTCCAGCCGTCGTCGAGCACTCGGTAGTCGGCCCGGCCGGCGCACACCATCGGCTCGATGGCCAGCACCATGCCGACCTCGAGGGTGAGCCCCCGGCCGGGGCGTCCGGTGTTGAGCACGTCGGGGGCCTCGTGCATGGCTCGGCCGATGCCGTGGCCGCAGTGGTCCTCGAGCAGCGTGAAGCCGGCGGCCGCCACCACGGACTCGACGGCGTGGCCGACATCGCCCAGCGTGCGCCCGGGGCGGACCTGGTCGATGGCGGCGTCGAGCGACCGGCGGGCGGCCTCGGAGAGGGCGTCGTCGCCCGGGGCCGGCGTGCCCACCGACGCGGTGAACGCCGCGTCGCCGTGCCAGCCGTCGACCACGGCGCCGCAGTCGATGGAGACGAGGTCGCCCTCCTCCAGCCGGCGGTCGCCGGGGATGCCGTGCACGACCTCGTCGTTGACGCTGGCGCACAGCACGCCGGGGAACCCGCCGTAGCCGAGGAAGTTCGACGTGGCGCCGCGGCGCTCGAGGACCTCCCGGGCCAGTGCGTCGAGCTCGCCGGTGGTGGTCCCGGGGCGGATCGCCGCCCGGCAGACCTCGTGCATCTCGGCGACGACGCGCCCGGCCCGGCGCATCACGGCGATCTCCGCCGGCGAGCGCAGGGGTGCGCGGCGCCGCACGTCAGCGCCGGGCGCGGTCGATGGCTCGGATGAGCCGGGCGGTGACCTCGTCGGTGTCGCCGTCGCCGTCGACCACCATCAACAGGCCCCGCTCCTCGTACCACTGGATCAGCGGCGAGGTCTCGGCCTCGTAGATGTCGAGGCGCCGGGTGATGGCCTCCTCGGTGTCGTCGGCGCGCTGGATGACATCGCCGCCGCAGTGGTCGCAGGTCCAACCGTGCTTGGGCGGGACCTGGACCGAGTAGTTGGCGCCGCAGTCCGCGCACACCCGCCGGCTGGCGAGGCGGACGAGCACGACCTCGGTGGGCACGTCGAGATCGATCACCAGGTCGAGGGGCTGCTCGGCCGTGATCTCGGCCAGCGACTGCGCCTGGGAGAGCGTGCGGGGGAAGCCGTCGAGGATGTAGCCGCGGTTGCGCGTGTCGTCCTTGACCAAGCGCTCCTCGACCACGCCGATGATGACGTCGTCGGGCAGCAGCTCGCCGGCCGACATGTACTCCTGGGCCTTCCGGCCGAACTCGGTGCCCTCCTTCACCGCCGCCCGCAGCATGTCTCCCGTGGAGATGTGGGGCACGACGAAGTGGCGCGACAGGCGGGTGCACTGGGTGCCCTTGCCGGCGCCCTGCCGACCCAGCATGACGAGACGAGCGCCAGGGATCATGAGGACGGGCACCCTACCGGCCGCGCTTTCACGGTTCTGAAATCGCCCCGCCACGCGGGCGGACGCGACCGGTGGACGGATCGGTCCCGGACGGGCGCTCGGGGCCCACACGTCGTGCCGGGAGCCCGTTGTGTGGGCGGATCGCGCCGCCGCAGGCCTGTTTGGTCCACAGGTCCGGACCCGAGGGTCCGGGACGCCGGATCAGTTCAGGAAGCCCTCGTAGTTGCGCATCATCAGCTGGCTGTCGACCTGCTTCATGAACTCGAGCATCACGCCGACGGCGATCAGCATCGAGATGCCGGCGAACGGGAAGTTCTGGATGTCGGCGAAGGCGAGGAACAGCGACGGCAGCAGGGCGATGAGGGCCACGAACAGGGCGCCGGGCAGCGTGATCCGGTTGAGGATCCGCCCGAGGTAGCGCTCGGTCTGGGGGCCCGGGCGGATGCCGGGGATGTAGCCGCCCTGGCGGCGGATCGTGTCGGCCTGCTTGGCGGGGTCGAACTGGATCGCCGTGTAGAAGTAGGCGAAGCCGATGATCAGCAGGCCGTACGTGAAGATGTAGACGATCGAGTCCGGCTGGACGAGGTTCGAATCCACCCACTCCTGGATGCTCACGGCCCAGCTGCGGTCGGCCGGCAGCACCTGGGTGAGCAGCAGCGGCAGGTAGAGCACGGAGCTGGCGAAGATCACCGGGATCACGCCGGACTGGTTCACCTTGAGCGGGATGTAGGTGGACTGGCCGCCGGTCATCCGGTTGCCGACCACCCGCTTGGAGAACTGCACCGGGATGCGGCGCTGGCCGAGCTCGATGAACACGATCGCCACGAGGATGGCGACGGCCAGGACCATCAGCGGGGTGAGCACGCCGATGCCACGCTCGGCGTTGATCTGGGCGCCGGCCACCGGGAAGCTCGACACCACCGAGGCGAAGATCAGCAGCGACATGCCGTTGCCGATGCCCCGCTGCGTGATGAGCTCGCCCATCCACATCAGCAGGGCCGTGCCGGCGGTGAGGGTGAGCACCACGATGAGGATGCGGCCCGTGTTGAAGTTCTCGTCACCACCGAAGAGGTCGATGCCGAGGTCGATGCCCTGCCCGGCACCGAGCAGGCCGCCGCCGCCGTTGTGGAACAGGAAGGCGAGGCCGGTGGACTGCAGCAGCGCGATGGCCACGGTGACGTAGCGGGTCCACTGCGTGATCTTGCGCTGGCCCACGGCGCCCTGCTGCTGCCACTGCTCGAGGCGCGGGATCACCACGGTGAGGATCTGCAGGATGATCGACGCCGTGATGTACGGCATGATCCCGAGGGCGAACAGGGCGAACTGGGTGAGCGCGCCCCCGGAGAACAGGGTGAGGAAGCCGAGGACGCCGGCGCCCTGCTCCGCCTGCTCCTTCAGGTTCTGCACCGCGTCGAGGTCGATGCCCGGTGCGGGGATCGCCGACCCCGCCCGGTACAGGGCGAGGATGAAGACCACGAACAGGATCTTCTTGCGCAGGTCGGCGACCGACGCGACGCGAGCGAGGCTCTTGAGGCTCTGGAACACGTGCTCCCCAGGGACTGCGGCTCAGCGCTGAGGGGTGCTCAGCGGTTGGTGAACTGGTTGCCCTTGGCCGGCGGGCGCCGGTCGCCCCACGGCAGGGGCAGGGTCTCGACGCTACCGCCTGCGGCCTCGATCGCCTGGGCGGCGCTGGCCGAGAACTTGTGGGCCTTGACGTTCAGCGCGGAGGACACCTCGCCCCGACCGAGGATCTTCACCAGGGCGCCCTTGCGGACGAGGCCCTTGGAGTGCAGCGCCTCGGGAGTGATGTCGGTGAGGCCGGAGTCGGTGAGGGTGTCGAGGTTGATCGCCTGGTACTCGACGCGGAAGGGGTTGTTGAAGCCCCGGCGCTTCGGCACGCGCATGTACAGCGGCATCTGACCGCCCTCGAAGCCCATGGGCACGGTGTTGCGCGCCTTCTGGCCCTTCGTGCCGCGGCCCGCGGTCTTGCCGCCCTTGCCACCGATGCCACGGCCGACGCGCTTGCGGCGCCGGTTGGAGCCCTCCGGGGGCTGCAGGTCGTGGAGCTTGTACATGTCAGACCTCTTCCACGGTGATGAGGTGCGGGACCCGGGCGATCATGCCGCGGATCTCGGGCCGGTCGGGGAGGGTGTTCGTCTTGCCGATGCGGCCGAGGCCGAGCGCGCGCAGCGTGCCGCGGTGCTTGGGCTTGGAGCCGATGGCCGAGCGGACCTGGGTGACCTTGAGATCGCTCACGACGCCGCCCCTGCCCGGCCCTTCTGGCGCTCGGACTCGGTGTAGGCCTCGAGGAGGCCCTTGGGCACGAAGGTGTCGGCCGGGATGCCGCGCAGGCGGGCGATCTCGTCCGGACGGCGCAGGCTCTTGAGGCCCTCGATGGTGGCTCGGGCCACGTTGATGTGGTTGGCGGACCCCAGCGACTTGCACAGCACGTCGTGGATGCCCGCCTCCTCGAGGATGATGCGGGCCGCGCCGCCGGCGATGACGCCGGTACCGGGGGCGGCGGGCTTGAGCATGACGCGACCGGCGCCGAGCTCGCCCACCGTCGGGTGGATGATCGTGTCGCCGGCGAGGGGGACCTCGAAGAGGTTCCTGCGAGCCTCCTCGGTGCCCTTCTGGATCGCGAGGGGCACCTCCTTGGCCTTGCCGTAGCCGAGGCCGACGCGGCCGGCGCCGTCGCCGATGACCACGAGGGCGGTGAAGCTGAAGCGGCGACCGCCCTTCACGACCTTGGCGACGCGGTTGATGTTGATGACGCGCGACTCGCGCAGCGAGGCGTCACCCGACAGGCGCGGGTTGGCCTGGGGCTCGTCCCGGCGCTGGCGGCGGGGGTTGTCGTTGCCGTTTGCCATTGTCTCGATCCTTCCCGAGCTCAGAACTCGAGCCCGGCGTCGCGGGCAGCGTCGGCGAGGGCCTTGACCCGGCCGTGGTAGCGGTTGCCGCCCCGGTCGAAGACGACCTTGGTGATGCCGGCGGCCTTGGCGCGCTCGGCGGCGAGGGCACCGACCTTGGCGGCGGCCTCGGCGTTGCCGCCGTAGCCCTCGAAGTCCTTCTCGTGGGTGGAGGCCGCAGCCAGGGTGACCCCGGCGATGTCGTCGATCACCTGGGCGACGATGTGCCGCGCCGAGCGGAACACCGCCAGGCGGGGACGGTCGGGGGTGCCCTGGACCTTCTTGCGGACCCGGCGGTGACGCCGGTCGCGGGCGACCTGCTTCTTCTTGGCCATGCTGCTCATGTCACTTGCCTGCCTTGCCGGCCTTGCGGATGACGTACTCGCCCTTGTACCGCACACCCTTGCCCTTGTACGGCTCGGGCTTGCGGAACTGGCGGATCTCGGCGGCGACCTGGCCCACGGCCTGCTTGTCGATGCCCCGCACGACGATGGACGTCGGGGTGGGGACCTCGAAGGTGACGCCGTCGGGCGCCGCGTACTTGACGGGGTGGCTGTAGCCGAGCGCCAGCTCGAGCGAGCTCGGGCTGTTGTTCGTGACGCGGTAGCCGACGCCGATGATCTCGAGCTCCTTGGTGAACTCGTTGGTGACGCCCTCGACCATGTTCGAGACCAGAGCCCGCACGAGGCCGTGCAGCGAGCGGTTCTGGCGGGTGTCGTCAGGCCGCTCGACGAGGACGGTGCCGTCCTCCTCGCGCAACGTGATGTCGCCGGGGATCTCCTGGGTGAGGGTGCCCTTGGGGCCCTTCACGGTGACCTCACCGTCGCCGAAGGTGACCTCGACGCCAGAGGGGATGGGGATGGGTGCCTTGCCGACACGTGACATGTTCGGCTCCTACCAGACGTAGCAGAGGACCTCGCCGCCGATGTTGCGGCGACGGGCCTCCCGGTCGGTCATGAGGCCCTGCGAGGTGGAGACCACGGCGACGCCGAGGCCGCCGAGCACGCGGGGGATCTCGTCGGACTTCTTGTAGACGCGCAGGCCCGGCTTCGAGACGCGCTTGATGCCGGTGATCGTGCGCTCGCGCTCGGGCGAGTACTTCATGTCGATCGACAGGATCTTGCCCGGCTTGTCGGTGCGCTCGGCCGTCTTGAAGTCGGCGATGTAGCCCTCCGACTTCAGCAGCTCGGCGAGCGCCTCCTTCAGCTTCGAGGAGGGCATCGACACGTCGTCGTGCTTCGCGATGTTCGCGTTGCGCACTCGGGTGAGCATGTCGGCGATGGGGTCGGTCATGGTCATCGTGCCGTCACCTCACCAGCTCGCCTTGGTCACGCCGGGGATCTCCCCGTTGTGGGCCATGTCGCGGAAGCACAGGCGGCAGAGGCCGAACTTCCGGAACACGGCGCGCGGGCGGCCGCAGCGACGGCACCGCGAGTACCCCTGCACCTTGAACTTGGGCTTCTTGTTGGCCTTGTTGATCAGCGCCTTCTTGGCCACGGCTCAACGGTCCTTTCGGAAGGGGAAGCCGAAGGCGTCAAGCAGTGCCTTGCCCTCGGCATCGGTCCGGGCGGTGGTGACGATCGTGATGTCCATCCCTCGGATGGTGTCCACGGCGTCGTAGTCGATCTCGGGGAAGATCAGCTGCTCGGTCACGCCGAACGTGTAGTTCCCGTTCCCGTCGAAGCTGTTGGGGTTGAGCCCGCGGAAGTCACGGATGCGGGGGATGGCGATCGAGATCAGCCGATCGAAGAACTCCCACTTCCGGTCGCCCCGGAGGGTGACCTTGCACCCGATGGCGTTGCCCTCGCGCAGCTTGAAGTTGGCGATGGACTTCTTGGCCCGGGTCACCAGCGGCTTCTGGCCCGTGATGAGGGCCAGGTCGCGCTGGGCGCCCTCGAGGAGGGATGCCTGGGCGACGGCGTCGCCGACGCCCATGTTGACGACGATCTTGGAGACCGTCGGCACCATCATCACGTTCGGCAGCCCGAGGGTGTCCTTGAGCTGGGCCTTGATGGTCTCGTCGTAGCGGACCTTGAACCGCGGAGCGGTCGAGGTGCCGGCGTCGGTGGTCACGGCCATCAGTCGAGGTCCTTCCCGCACTTCTTGCAGGTGCGCACCTTCGTGCCGTCCTCGTCGAAGCGGTAGCCGACCCGGGTGGGGCCGCAGTCGCTGCAGAGGAGCGCAACGTTGGCGACCGGGATGGGCATGTCCTTGTCGATGATCCCGCCCTGCATGGTGGCGTTGAGCGGGCGCTGGTGCTTCTTGGCGACGTTGACGCCGGCCACGATCACCTTGCGCTGCTCGGGCAGGGCGAACATGACCTCGCCCTCCTTGCCGCGGTCCTTGCCGGTGAGCACGCGGACCAGGTCGCCCTTGCGGATCTTCATTCGGTTGGTGGTCATCACAGCACCTCGGGTGCGAGCGACACGATGCGCATGAACTTGGCGTCGCGCAGCTCGCGGCCCACGGGACCGAAGATGCGCGTGCCGCGCGGCTGGCGCTGGTCGTTGATCAGCACGGCGGCGTTCTCGTCGAAGCGGATGTAGCTGCCGTCGGGACGGCGCCGCTCCTTCTTGGTGCGGACGACGACGCACTTGACGACGTCGCCCTTCTTGACGGCCGCCCCCGGGAGGGCGTCCTTGACGGTGGCGACGAACACGTCGCCGATGCCCGCGTAGCGGCGCTTGGAGCCGCCGAGCACCTTGATGCACAGCACCTCTTTGGCGCCGCTGTTGTCTGCGACGCGCAGGCGCGTCTCCTGCTGGATCATCTCTCGCCTCCGCCTACTTGGCCCGCTCGACGATCTCGAGCAAGCGCCAGCGCTTGTTCTTCGAGAGCGGGCGGGTCTCCATGATGCGGACGCGGTCGCCCTCGCGGGCGTCCTCGACCTCGTCGTGGCAGACGTAGCGCTTCGAGCGCGCCATCGTCTTGCCGTAGCGCGGGTGGGGCTTGCGGGACTCGACCTCGACGACGATGGTCTTGTCCATCTTCGTGGAGGCGACGACGCCCTCGCGGACCTTGCGGCGAGCTCGCTCGACGGTCCCGGTGGTGGTGTCGGTGTCGGACATCGGGGTCATCCCTCGCTGGTGGCGTCGGACTGGGCGGCGAGGCGCTCGGCGGCCGCGATCTCGCGGGAGCGGGCCTCGGTGAGGCAGCGGGCGACCTCGCGCTTCACCTGCGCGATCCGCGCCGTGTTCGTGAGCTGGCCCGTCGCCTTCTGGAAGCGCAGGTTGAACAGCTCCTGACGGGCGTCGGCGAGGCGGGTCATGAGGGACTCGTCGTCGAGGTCGCGGACGATGGTGTCGGCCATGGCTACAGGGCCTCCTCGCGGGCGACGAAGCGGGCCTTGATCGGCAGCTTCTGGATGGCGCGCTCGATGGCCTCGCGGGCGACGACCGCGTCCGGGTACGACAGCTCGAACATGATCCGGCCCGGGCGGACGACGGCGACCCACTTCTCGGGGTTGCCCTTGCCCGAGCCCATGCGGGTCTCGGCCGGCTTCTGCGTGACGGGCTTGTCCGGGAAGATGTTGATCCAGACCTTGCCGCCACGGCGCGTGCGCCGGGTCATGGCGATGCGGGCGGCCTCGATCTGGCGGGCGGTGATCCAGCCCGGCTCGAGGGCCTGGATCCCGTACTCGCCGAAGGTGACCTCGGTGCCACCCTTGGCCTTGCCGGTCATCCGGCCACGGTGCTGCTTGCGGTGCTTGACCTTCTTGGGCATCAGCATGGTGGTGCTCCTCAGTCCTGACCGTCTCGGAAGTGCGGCGTGTCGTGCCGTTCCTTGGTCTGGCGCTCGATCTCCTCCTCCTCGGCGAGGAGGCGCTCCAGCTCGGGGTCGGCCTCCTTGATGAGGGGCTCCACCTCGGTCTGCTCGCCATCGCCCTCGCCACCGGCCTCCTCGGCACGGCGACGGGCCGCCGACGACACGACGGGCTTGGCCGGACCGCCGGAGGTCTCGCCGACCGCCATGGCGGCCTCGCGACCGATCTTGTCGTCCTCGGAGCTCTTGTAGGGAAGGATCTCGCCCTTGTAGATCCACACCTTCACGCCGATGCGCCCGGCGGTGGTGCGGGCCTCGCGGAAGCCGTAGTCGATGTCGGCGCGGAGGGTGTGCAGCGGCACCCGACCCTCGCGATACCACTCGGTGCGGGCCATCTCGGCGCCGCCCAGGCGGCCCGAGCACTGCACCCGGATGCCGAGGGCGCCCGCCTTCTGGGCGGACTGCACGGCCCGCTTCATCGCCCGGCGGAACGCCACGCGACCGGCGAGCTGGTCGGCGACGCCCTGCGCGATGAGGGCGGCGTCGATCTCGGGCTGCTTGATCTCGATGACGTTGAGCTGGACCTTGGGGTTGCCCGTGATCTTGGTGAGGCCGGCACGGAGGCGATCGGCCTCGGAGCCCTTGCGGCCGATCACGATGCCCGGGCGGGCCGTGTGGACGTCGACGCGCAGCTTGTCGCGGGTGCGCTCGATCTCGACGCGGCTGATCGCGGCGTGCGGCAGCTGCGTCATGAGGAAGTCGCGGATCTTCCAGTCCTCGATGACGAAGTCGCGGTACTCGTCGCGGTCGGCGAACCAGCGGCTCTTCCACTCGGTGGTGATGCCGAGGCGGAAGCCGTAGGGGTGGATCTTCTGGCCCATGGTTACTTCTCTTCCGTCTCGTCGGCGGCGGGCTCGTCGGCCGCCGTCTCGTCCGTGGCGTCGTCGGCCGTGGCGGTCTCGCCGGTCTCGGCCAGGTCGGCGTCCTCGAGGGCCTCGGCGGCGGCAGCGTCCTGGTCGACGATGCCGGCTTGCTCGGCGGCCTCGGCCACATCGCCCTCGGCGGCGGCACCGGTCTCACCGGTCTCGGCGAGGCCGGCCTCCTCCAGCGCCTCCACGGCGGCGGCGTCCTGGTCGACGATCTCCTCGTCCTCCGCAGCCTCGGCCGGGCCCTTCGAAGCAGCCACGCGGGCCGCCCGGCGGGCGCTGTCCTGACCACGTCGGCGGGCGGCGCGGGAGCCGGGGATGGCCTCGCGACGGGCCGACTCGATGGCCAGCATCTCGGCCGGCATCGCGCTCACGATGATCGTGATGTGGCAGGTGCGCTTGCGGATCTTGGTGGCACGGCCACGGGCCCGGGGGCGCCAGCGGTACATCGTGCGACCCTCGTCGGCGTAGCACGCGGCGACGTAGAGGGTGGCGGGGTCGATCTGGTCGTTGTGCTCGGCGTTGGCGATAGCCGAGTCGAGGCACTTGCCCACGACCTCGGCGGCGGCGCGCTCGGTGTAGGCGAGCACGGCTGCGGCCTCGTCGATGGCCAGGCCCCGGATCAGGTCGAGGACCGCACGGGCCTTGGTGGCCGACATGCGGACGTTCTTGACCTGGGCGCGGGTGCCCGGGCGCTCGTTCGTCTTGGTTCCGGTCATCGGCGTCCCTTCGCGGCCTTCTCCATGCCGGCGTGGTACTTGAACGTCTTGGTGGGCGCGAACTCGCCGAGCTTGTGCCCGACCATGGCCTCGGTGACGTAGACCGGCACGTGCTTGCGACCGTCGTGGACGGCGATGGTGTGGCCGACCATGTCCGGGATGATCGTGGAGCGGCGCGACCAGGACTTGATGACGCGCTTCTCGTTCTTGTCGTTGAGCTCGTCGACCTTCTTCAGGAGGTGGTCGTCGACGAAGGGGCCCTTCTTCAGTGAACGGGGCATGTCGGCTCCTAGCGCCGCGAGCCGCGGGTGCGGCGACGGCGGACGATCAGGTCGTTGGACTTCTTCTTCTTGTTCCGGGTGCGGCCCTCGGGCTTGCCCCAGGGCGACACCGGGTGGCGACCGCCGGAGGTCTTGCCCTCGCCACCGCCGTGGGGGTGGTCGACGGGGTTCATCACGACGCCGCGGGACTGCGGGCGGACGCCCTTCCAGCGGTTGCGGCCGGCCTTGCCGATCTTGACCAGGTCGGCCTCGGCGAAGCCGACCTCGCCCACCGTGGCGCGGCAGTCGATGGCGACCCGGCGCATCTCCGTGGAGGGCAGGCGCAGGGTGGCGTGGTTGCCCTCCTTCGCCACGAGCTGGACCGAGGTCCCGGCGGAGCGGGCCATCTTGCCGCCGCCGCCCGGCTGGAGCTCCACGTTGTGCACGGTGGTGCCGACGGGGATGTAGCGCAGCTCCATGGCGTTGCCCGGCGCGATGTCGGCGCCGTGGCCGCTCATCACCCGGTCGCCGACCTTCACGCCACGCGGGGCGAGGATGTAGCTCTTGGTGCCGTCCACGTAGTGGAGGAGCAGGATGCGGCAGTTGCGGTTCGGGTCGTACTCGACCGCCGCCACCTTGGCCTCGACGCCGTCCTTGACGCGACGGAAGTCGACGACGCGGTAGCGCTGCTTGTGGCCGCCGCCGCGGTGGCGCGACGTCATGCGCCCGTGGTTGTTGCGGCCGCCGGTGCTCGACTTCTTGGCGAGCAGGGTCTTCTCGGGGGTCGCCTTCGTGACCTCGGAGAAGTCCGAGACCGTCTGGAAGCGACGCCCGGGGCTGGACGGCTTGCGCTTGCGGATCGCCATGGTCAGGCCCCCTCGAACAGGTCGATGGTGTCGTCGGCGTGCACGGTGACGATCGCCCGCTTCGTGGTGGGGCGCTCCGTCGAGGTGCCGGTGCGGCGGCTGCGGACCTTCTTGCCCTTGCGGTTCAGGGTGTTGACGCCGACGACGCGGACGCCGAACACCTCCTCGACCGCCTGGCGGATCTGGGTCTTGTTGGCGTCGCGGTGGACGACGAACGTGTAGACGTTGTCCTCGATGAGGTCGTAGCTCTTCTCCGAGACGACCGGACGGATGATGACCGAGCGTGCGTCCACTACTCCGCGGCCTCCTCGGTGGCACCGGCGGTGGCCGGCGTGCTGGTGGGCAGGGCGTCGCGGGTGAACACGACCCAGTCGCTGTTCAGCACGTCGTACGTGTTCAGCTGGCTGGTGCGCAGCACGTGCACGTTCGGCAGGTTCGCCATGCTCTTGGCGGCGTTCGTGTCCTCGTGCGTGATGACGGCGAGGACCTTGCCGGTGGTGCCGAGGGCCTCGAAGGCCACGCGGGCCGTCTTGGTCTTGGGCACGTCGAAGCCCCAGCCGTCGAGCACCACGATGCGCTCGGAGGCGAAGCGGTCGGACAGCGCCGAGCGGAGGGCGAGGCGCACCATCTTCTTCGGGGTGCGCTGCGCGTAGGAGCGGGGCTTCGGGCCGAGGGCCACACCGCCACCACGCCACTGGGGCGCACGGATGGAGCCCTGGCGGGCCCGGCCGGTGCCCTTCTGCTTCCACGGCTTGGCGCCACCGCCGCGCACCTCGGCGCGGGTCTTGGTGGACTGCGTGCCGGCGCGCTTGGCGGCGAGCTGGGCCGTGACGACCTGGTGCATCACCGCGGCGTTGGGCTCGATGCCGAAGATGGCCTCGTCGAGGTCGATGGTGCCGACCGTGTCGCCGGCGAGGTTCTTCACGTCGATGGAGGCCATCAGCCCACCGCCTTCTTCGCCGCGTCCTTGATGAGGACGGTCGACTGCTTCGGGCCGGGCACCGAGCCGCGCACGAGCACGAGCTCGCGGTCGGCGTCGGTCTCCACGACCGTCAGGTTCTGGGTGGTCACGCGCTCGTTGCCCATGCGGCCGGCCATGCGCTGGCCCTTGAACACGCGGGCGGGCGTGGCGCAGGCGCCGATCGCGCCCGGCTTGCGGTGCACCCGGTGCGCGCCGTGGCTGGCGGGGAGACCACCGAAGCCGTGGCGCTTCATGACGCCGGCGAAGCCCTTGCCCTTGGAGACGCCGGTGACGTCGACGAGCTCGCCGGCGGCGAACACGTCGGCGGCCAGCTCCTGGCCGACCTCGTACCCGCTGATGTCGTCGAGGCGCAGCTCGACGAGCTGGTCCCCTGGGGCGACGCCGGCGGCGGCGAAGTGACCGGCCTTGGGCATGGTGAGCTTGCGGGCATCACGCTGGCCGAAGGTGACCTGGAGTGCGCTGTAACCGTCTCGCTCTGGAGTCTTGATCTGGACCACACGGCAGGGCTGGACGCGCAGGACGGTGACCGGGACGATGCGATTGTCCTCGTCCCAGATCTGCGTCATTCCCACCTTGGTGGCGACGATCGATTTCGTGGCCATGCGGCGTGTCCTCATTCACGCGAACGCTCCGCAGGGCGCAAGGCCCAGCGGAGCGCTGGTTCGGTTGTGCCGTGCGGTTCCCGTTCCGGATGTCGGGCGGGCCTGCACGGGCCTCGATTGGCAGTCGCCCGCGGACAGGGTCCGGGGGCACGAAGAGGAGACGATAGCGGGACGGCGGCGCGACTTCCAATGCGAGCGCGTCCACGGGGCCGTCACCACACCGACACAGACCGTCATGCGTCCGACACCGGACATCCACGTCCATGTGGTGCGATCGGTCCCATGGCGGATCTGCACCTGCACCTCGAGGGAACCCGGCCCGACCACGCCGGCTGGACCGCGGACGAGCGCGACGACGTGTTCGACGCCACCGGCCTCGAACGGGCGATGCTCGAATCCCGCCAGCGGGCCTACGCCGAGCTGCGCGAGCTGACCCCGGCCTGAGCAGCCGACGACCCAGCCCACCGCACGACGCTCGCTGCGATGCACCGCCTCGGGGGTGGCGGTGCATCGTCGCGTCCGGGCAGTCTCGGACATGCGCCTGTTCGCCCTGACCGTGCCGGCCGGCGACGTCGAGGTCGTCTCGGACCGCTGCTGGCTCGCCGGCGCCGCCGGCATCTGGGAGTCCGAGGAGGCCCACGGCTCCGCCGAGCTGCGCGTGGGGGTCGAGGAGGCGGACGTCGACCGGTTCACGTCGGCGCTGCACGAGCTCGGCCCGGTCGACGTCACCGACGAGGAGCAGGTGCTGTTGGCGACGCAGACCGTCCAGCTCGGTCCGGTGGTGCTGCAGGTGCCGCCGACCGTGTTCGGCGACGGGCTCCACCCCACCACCGCGACGTGCCTCGCGCTGCTCGAGGCGCTGGTCTCACCCGGCACCCGGCTGCTGGACGTCGGCTGCGGCTCCGGGGCGCTCTCGGTGGTCGCCGCACGCGCCGGTGCGGTGGTGACCGCGATCGACGTCGACCCGGACGCGGCGGAGGCGACGGTGGCGAACGCCGCGGCCAACGGTGTGGAGGTGGACGCCTCGACGACGCCGCTGGCCGACGTCGAGGGGACCTACGACGTCGTCGTGGCCAACGTCTCGGCGCAGCCGATCATCGACCTGGCCGAAGAGCTGTGGCGGGTGTGCGCCGGGACGCTGGTGGTGTCCGGGATCCTGGCCGATCGGTGGCCGGAGGTGCAGGACCGCCTCGGTGGGACGGTGCGCGAGGTCCACGACGTCTCGGGCTGGATCACGGCTTCCGTCACCCGGTCATAGGAAACTGGCAGCGACTGCGTTGCACCCAGGACCTCGTCCCGGGCAGGAGGCGTCGGTCGGTGCAACGCCCTCGCTGCCAGTTTCAGGCCTGCTGGATCTTGATCTCGATGTCGACGCCCGCGGGCAGCTCGATGCGCTGCAGGGAGTCGACCGTCTTCGCCGACGGCTCGAGGATGTCGATGAGCCGCTTGTGGATCCGCATCTCGAAGTGCTCGCGGCTGTCCT
>DASUEE010000058.1:0-5210 GCA_036275235.1 Acidimicrobiales bacterium
GCGACCTTGCCGCCGATCAGCACGTCGGTGGCCCGGTTGATGCCGTCCACCAACGAGTGGCGGATGCCGTAGACGTTGTCGAACTTGGACTTGGTGACCGAGTCGTTCACGTTGATCGCCGGCCACAGCAGCGTGCCGGCCTCCTGGCGCTGGTACAGCCGGTGCACACCGGTGGTGGTCTCCTCGGTGACGCCGCGCACGCCGTGGGCCAGCGTCGACCAGCGGTCCTTCGACTCGTTCAGCGAGCGCTGGAGCAGGCCGAGCACCACGCCCTCCTCCTCCGACTCGGCGGAGGTGGGGTCGTCGGCCTCGCCGCGGCGCTCCATCTCGTCGCCCTTGTGGAGCAGGAGCGTGGCGTCGCCGCCGTCGTCGAGGAGCATGTTCGGGCCGCCGTCGGGCCACCGCAGCATGCGCTCGGTGCACCACCAGTACTCCTCGAGCGTCTCGCCCTTCCAGGCGAAGACCGGCACGCCGCGCGGGTCGTCGACGGTGCCGTGGGGGCCGACCGCCACCGCGGCGGCAGCGTGGTCCTGGGTGGAGAAGATGTTGCAGCTGACCCAGCGCACCTCGGCGCCGAGGGCGGTGAGCGTCTCGATGAGCACCGCGGTCTGGATCGTCATGTGCAGGCTGCCCATGATCCGGGCGCCGGCCAGCGGCTGCTCGTCGGCGTACTCCGCCCGCAGCGCCATGAGGCCGGGCATCTCGACCTCGGCCAGCTCGATCTCCTTGCGCCCCCAGGGCGCCAGGGACAGGTCGGCGACCTTGAAGTCGCGTCCGTCGTCCTTCGTCGTCGTCATCGCACGGAGGTTAGGGGGCAGGCTCGGGGTCGGCGCCATCCCCTCCCGGCGCCACGATGCCGACGACGCGCACGTGGAGCGTCGAGGTGATCCACCGCTGGTCCTCGGGGCGCACGGCACTGCGCCCCTCCAACCGCTCGATGGGCACGGCCACCTCCCCCAGGACCTCGGGCGACAGCGAGGCGTCGACCCGCTCCCACCGGTCGTCCGGGCGCACCTGCACCAGGTAGCCCCGGTCGGCGCCGGCGCCGGCGAGCAGCTCGGCCACGTCGTCGGCGCCGGGGCGGGCGTCGGGCTCGAGGGGGCCGGCGGCGTTCAGCACCCGTCGCCCGAACGTCTCGCCCAGCGGGTTGGCGAGCACGCGGCTGCTGTTGGCCCAGAACCAGCCCTCGGGGTGCTCGACGAGGCCGTCGTAGACCACCGGCCCGTCGTCGGACAGCAGCGCGTCGATGGCGGCGAGCTCGTCGTAGGCGTCCGCGAACATGTCCCGTTCGACGGCCCGAGCGGTGGGCGGGGCGATGTCGAGCGCCCAGGCGCCGACGAGCACGGCGCCGGCGGTCAGCGTCACCCGGGTGGCGAGGCGTCCCTGATCGGCAGCGCGCTGCACCACCACACCGGCGGCCACGGCGCCGGCGAGGAGCACGAGGGGCCACACCTCGCTGAAGAAGTACCGGTCCCAGTACAGGAACCACTGCGAGTCGACGGTGATCGACTTGCCCATGCGGGTGACCTGGAAGGTGGCCAGCACGGCGCCGACGAGCAGCGGCCAGCCGACGAGGAAGCGGCGCACGCCATCGGGCGGGGCGTCGGCGATCCAGACGGCGAAGGCGATCCCGGCGGCGGCCCACACGGGGGCGCCCAAGCCCTCGTAGCGCGGGACCCACCGCGCGGGCGCGAACACGGCGACGTGGGCGACGACGGCGACGACCGCGACGAGGCCGAGGGTGCCGATCCGCAGCCCGCGGATGAGGCCGGGTCGGGCCCGCACGCGCTCGAGGAGCAGCCCGAGCGCGGCGGCGAGCGCCACCCCCGCCCCGACCGCCACCGTCAGCGGCGCGGCGATGCGGAGCTCGTCCATCCGGCCGACGACGTCGGCGAGCGGACCGGGCAGCCGGGGCACGGACTGGGCCTCCAGGAAGTAGCCGCCGTTGTGCCGGGCGTCGTAGACGCTGCCCAGCCAGAGACCGGCAGCGAGAGCGACGAGGTGCGTCCGCAGGACCGGCGCCCGCTCCCGGTCGGTGAGCACCGGCACCAGCGCGAGCCCCACCGCCACCACGGGCAGGTAGACCAGCCCGTTCCCCCGGCTCACCACGAGCAGGAAGCCGAGCGCCCCGCCCACGACGGCGGCCGCGTGGTCGCGACCCTGCAGGGCTGCGGCGGCCAGCAGGAGGGACGCCGCCAGCAGCACGGCGTAGAGGGTCTCGGAGGCGGGGAACTGGGAGAACCAGACGGAGTGCACCTGGAGCAGCAGCGGCACGGCGAAGGCCGCCACCACCGCCCGTCCGGCACCGGCCAGGTGCGCCGTCGCCAGCACCGTGCAGGCCAGCAGCAGCCCGAGGAACGGCATGACGTCGGTGCTGCGGTCCTCGCCGAGGAGCAGGTGGCCTTCCCCGAGGACGAGGGGGAAGCCGTTGACGAACCAGGTGCCGAACGGGCCGCCGTCGGCGATCACGTTGCCCCGGTTGACGTACTCGCCGAAGTCGGCGACCTGGTAGGCGAAGTAGACGGGCGACGATCGCAGGGCCACGGCCACCACCCCGAGCAGGGCGAGCACGGCGCCGAGCCAGGACGGGCGCCCGGGGCGGAGCATCCCGACGTGGTGCCGGGCCGGGATCCAGGCGAGGACGGCGACCAGGATGCCGGCGGCGGCGAGCGGGCCGGGACGGAACCACCCCTGGTGCACGGCCGGGAGCCCGAGGGCCATCCACGTGCCCAGGCCCACGCCGGCGGCGGCCACGAGCACCACCGAGGCGCCGGCCGTGGTGCGGCGCAGGGCGAGGAGGGCGAGCGGGATGCCCGGCACCCAGGTCGCGGCGGTGCAGGCCACGAGGGCGACGACCACACCGGAGGACACGGCCCGAGCGTACGGGTGGACCCTCCCGGCACCGGAACCGCCCTCGCCGCGGTCAGCCGGGTGGTCGGCTCCAGAGGGCGTAGTCGCCGTGGGGCTCGGTGAGGCCGAGCACGGCGCCCGGCGCCGGTGCCTCGCCCACGCGACCCACGATGTGGGTGGCCTCCTCGGGCGGGTCGCCCTCGAAGTAGCGGACCTCGAGGTCCGGGTGCCAGAACTGGGCGTGGTAGGCCCAGGCCACCTCGTGGTACTGGTCGAGGTCGACCCAGGCAGGGTCGTCCGATGCCACCAGGGCGGTGGCGATGACCTGGCGCTCGCCCCAGTACGCGGCCGACGGCCCCGCCCAGTCCCGCACCAGCCGGTGCCCGGCCACGGCGTTGACCACCACGAGGGCGAGGAGCGGGAGCGCCCAGCGCGGGTCCCCCGATCGGCGGGGCACCAGGGCGAGCAGCGCGAGCACGCCGGCGGCGAGCGCGCTGGCGAGGAGGTGGTCGTCGCCGAACACGTCCACGGGCAGGCGCAGCGTCGAGATGTTGTGCCAGGCCACGGGCTGGTCCCAGGTCTCGGCCGGGTAGATCGCCCGCAGCCCCGCCGCGACCGCGACCAGGGTGAGGGCGGTGGCGAGCACGGCACGGCGGCGCCAGCTCCGGGACAGGGCCGGCGCCCACACGACCAGGACCGGCAGCCACTGCTCGAGGTACCGGCCGTACAGGGGGAGATCGGCTCGGCCGACGTCCTCGGCGAGGCCCACCTCGTAGGACCCGGTGGTGCCCAGGGCGAGGCTGCCCAGGGCGCCGAGCACGACGAGCAGGGCGGTGAGCCCCGCCGGCGTGGCCCGCTCGACCCAGGCCCGCCGACCGGCGGCCACCATCCCGAGCGCGGCGAGCCCGAGCGACGCCGCCACCACGTACCAGGCCTGGCCGAGCGTGATCACGGCCGACCCGACGGGCTCGGTGACGGCACCGAGCGGCGAGCCGGCGAGGGAGGGCTGCGTGCCCGACGGGTAGAGGCGGTCCGTGGCCCAGGCGTGCAGCAGCTGCACGGCGGCCGTGGTGCCGAGCGCCACGCCGGCCAGCACCGCCAGACCGTGCCGGGCGACGGCACCCGTGCGCCACGCGGCGGCCACCACCACGAGGAGGGCGAGCACGAGGACCAGTGCCCGGGGGTGGGCGCCGTACGCCGCACCCGTGGCCATGCCGCCGGCGACCGACGCCGCAGGGGCGCCGGTGGTCAGGGCCCGGTGGACCAGGACCACGGCGGCGGCCACGAGCAGCGCGAGCAGCACCTCGGGCAGCAGCATCGTGGCCTGGACGAACGACGCCGCGGTGGCGCCGCCGGCGACGGCCGCGAGCGCCGAGGTCCATGGCGGCAGCCCGCACACCCGGCGGCCCAGCACGTGGAGCACGGGGATGGTGGCGGCGGCGAGCAGGGCGTTCAGGATCTGCGCGGCGGCCTGCTGGCCCCCGGCGTCGAGCACCGCTGCGGCCGGGGCGAGCAGGGCGCCCCAGAGCGGGTGGTAGGTGGGCCCGTACAGGTCGGGGTCCTGGCCGGCGAGGGCTCGGGCGACGCCGATGTACCCCCCCTCGTCCTGGAAGATGAACGGGCCGTCGACCCAGCGGGCCACGACCAGGCGGTAGGCGAAGGAGGCGACGGCGGCGACGGCGACGAGAAGCCAGGCTCGGCGGGGCACCGGGCCCCCGGGTCCCCGGTCAGCCGCCGACGGCATCCACGGCGACCGGTCCGGGGTCGATCTCGTTCTCCTGCGCCAGGTGCCAGCTGAACAGATCGCCCTGCAGCACGAGGTCGAGCAGCTGGGCGAGCGGGCCCTCCCCCTCGGCCTGCACCTCGTGGCGGTCGGCGACGACCTCCTCGACCAGCTCGTCGACCCGGGGCACCAGGGCGGCGTCGTCGGGGTGCTCGTGGTCGTGGCGGAGGCTCACGAGGCTGAAGACCTGCCGGGTGACGTCGCCGTGCTGGCCCCAGCCGGCGAGCCGGTCGTGGAGCATCTGCGGCAGGGCCGCGGCGAACGACGCGACCTTGGCGTTGGTGTTGACCTGGTGCGCCCACCGGCGGGCGGCGACCGCACCGAGGGGACTCGCGCCCTGGACGAGGGGAAGGGTCCGACCGACGCGCCGGGCGAGTCGGGCGGCGTCGCTGTCCGGCGAGTCGAGGCGGTCGCGCCGGCGCCCGAGCTGCGCGCCGGCCGCCTCGAGCGCCTCGGGGAGACCCTCCGCGCCGACGGGCGTGGCAAGGGCGCCGAGGGCGTCGAGCACGCGCAGGAGCGTCACGAGCGTGGGCGCGAACGAGAAGCGCGGGGCGGGCGACTCGTCGAGGCAGCGCAC
>DASUEE010000059.1:0-12359 GCA_036275235.1 Acidimicrobiales bacterium
AGGCGCCCGTCGGGGACGTCCTCGAGCGCAGAGCGCTGGTCGGGCAGGTGGTCGAGCCGGGCTGGCAGCGACGTGAACGGCAGCCGCCGGCGCCACTCCACCGGGCGGCGGTGCGGGGCGCGCTCGGGGTCGAGGTCGTCCCGGTGGTGGTACTCGCCCGTCACCACCCCGCAGGCGAAGCCGCCGGCTGCCGGGTCGACGAGCATGGCGATGTCGCCGACCTTCATGCGTCGCACGAAGCTGAGGAACTGGGCGGTGTCGTGCTCCTGCTGCTTCGTGGGCTCGTCGTCGATGCCCACGCCCAGGATCCGCAGCGCCTTGGCCCGGTCGACGTCGTGGCCGTCGGGGAACTGGGGGAACACCACGCCGATCTCGCCGTCGTCGAGGAACGTCTTCACCAGGCGGTCGCGCGGACCGCCCCGCAGGACCCAGATCGTCGCCATCTCGTCGGCGTGGAGCATCGCCGTGACCCTACGACGCGACCCGTCGGGGGCGACTACCCCTGGCGCGCCTGCGACCGCCAGGCTGGGGCGGTGCACGTGTGGATCGACCAGGACCTGTGCACGGGCGACGGCCTGTGCACGGACCACTGCCCCGAGATCTTCGTGATCCTCGAGGACGGGATCGCCTACGTGCGCGACGGCATGGACATCGGCAACGACCCGGGCGGCGCAGGCTCGATGGTCCCGGTCGCCCCGGACTTCCAGCAGAAGGTCGTCGACTCCGCCGAGCTGTGCCCCGGCGAGTGCATCTTCATCGAGGTCGGCTGACCCCTACGGTGGAGCCATGAGCGGCGTCGTGCCCCAGCTCGGCCTGGTCGCGTTCCTCGTGGTCCTGAACGCGGTGTTCGCCGGCTCCGAGCTGGCCCTGGTGTCGCTCCGGGAGGGCCAGCTCCAGCGCATGGCCGCGGAGTCCGGCCGCGGTCGGGCGCTGGCGACGCTGGCTCGGGACCCGAACCGCTACCTCGCCACGATCCAGATCGGCATCACCCTGGCCGGGTTCCTGGCCTCGGCCTCGGCGGCCGTGAGCCTGGCCGAGCCCCTCGAGGACCCGCTTTCGTTCCTCGGTGGTGCCGCCCGCCCGGTGTCGATCGTCGTGGTGACGCTGATCCTCGCCTACTTCACCCTGGTGGTCGGCGAGCTCGCACCCAAGCGCATCGCCATGCAGCGCGCCGAGACCTGGGGCCTCCTCGTCGCCCGGCCCCTCGGCGCCGCCTCGACGGCCACCCGGCCCATCGTGTGGCTGCTCTCGCGGTCCACGGACGTGGTGGTCCGGCTGCTCGGCGGCGATCCGTCCCGCGAGCGTGAGGAGGTGACCGCCGAGGAGCTGCGCGACATGGTCGCGGCGCAGCTCACGTTCTCCGCGCAGCAGCGCCAGATCATCGACGGGGCGTTCGAGATCGCCGACCGCACCCTGCGCGAGGTCCACCGGCCCCGGCCGGACGTGTTCACCCTCGACGCCGAGGCCCGGTGCGTCGACGTGGTCGACGAGCTGGCCCGCAGCGGCCACTCCCGGGCGCCGGTGGGGCGCGGCGGCGCGCTCGACGACGTCGTCGGCATCGTCCACCTGCGTGACCTGCTCACCGACGACCCGGCGCGCACCGTGGGCGCGGTCGCGGCGCCGGCGATGATCCTCCCCGAGACCGCCGGCGTGCTCATCGCGCTGCGCGAGATGCAGCGGCGCCGGGCGCAGATGGCGGTGGTGGTCGACGAGCACGGCGCGGCCGAGGGCATCGTCACCGTGGAGGACCTCGTCGAGGAGCTGGTCGGCGAGATCTACGACGAGACCGACCGCGACGTGCTGTCCGTGCGGCGGATGGCCGGTGGCGTGCTGGTGGTGCCGGGCCGGTTCCCGATGCACGACCTGCCCGACATCGGCATCAGCGTGCCCGACGGCCCGTACACGACCGTGGCCGGCATGGTCCTGAGCGAGCTGCAGCGCATCCCGGAGGCGCCCGGCGACGTGGTGGAGGTCGGCGAGTGGCGCTTCGTGGTCACCGCCGTCGGCGCCAACACGGTCACCGAGCTGCGGGTCGAGCCTCGGCGCTGAGCCCTGCTCAGAGGATCCGCACGGGCAGGCTGCGCGGGCCGCGCACCTGGCCCGTGGACCACCGGACCTGCTCGGGGTCGGACAGCTCGAAGTCGGGGAAGCGCTGCATCCACTCCTCGATGGCGACGGTGAGCTCCATGCGGGCCAGGTTCGAGCCGAGGCAGCGGTGGATGCCGAGGCCGAACGCGGAGTGCCGGTTGCGGGCCCGGTCGATGACGAACTCGTCGGCCCGTTCGAACGCTTCGGGGTCGCGGTTGTAGGCGGGGAAGGGCAGCAGGACCCAGTCCTCCTTCGCCACCGGGCACCCGCCGATGTCGGTGTCCTCCGCCACGAGGCGCGCCATGGTGACGGGGGCGTAGAAGCGCAGGAGCTCCTCGACGGCGAAGAGACGGACGTCGGGATCGGCGGTCCAGCGGCGACGGTCCTCGGGGTGCTGGGCCAGGTGCCAGAGCGACGCGCCGATGGCCGACCACGTGGTGTCGATGCCGGCGATCAGCAGCAGGGCGATGGTGCCGAAGATGTGGTCGTCGGACAGCGGGTTGCCGTCCTCGTCGGTGATGTCGAGCAGGTACGACACGAGGTCGTCGCCGCGCTCGCCGCCCTCGCGACGGTCGCGGATCTTCTCGGTGAGGTAGGCGACGAGGGTCTCGCCGGGATCGATGTCGGTGTGCTGGCCGGGCGTCTCGAGGATGCGGTGGATGAAGACCCGGAACCGGTCGCCGTCCTCCTCGGGCAACCCGAGCATCTTGGCGATGATCCGCACCGGGATGTGCGAGGTGTAGGTGACGGCGGCGTCGGTGGTGCCGTCGCCCCGGTCGAGCTCCCGCTCGATCTCGTCCAGGAGCTCGCGGCAGGTCTGGCGCGCCACGTCCTCCCAGCCGGCGATGGCCTTGGGCGAGAACGGCGGGAGGAGCAGGCGCCGGGCGTCCTGGTGGAACGGCGGGTCCGAGGTGATGGGCGGGGCGAAGCCCTGGGGGGCGGCCTCGAGCGGAGGCCGGAAGTCGCTCACGACGACCATGCGGCTGGTGAAGTGCTGGGTGTCCTCGGCCACCGCCCGCACGTCGGCGGCGCGGGTGGGCAGCCAGGCACCCCCGAAGCGGTCCGTGTGCGCCACCGGGCAGCGCTCGCGCAGCTCGTCCCAGATCTCCGGCGCCCGGGCGGCGTAGTCCGGGTGGGTGTGGTCGAAGTCCGTGGCCCAGTCGGTGACGGGCGGGCGCGCGGTCCCGGGTGCGGCGGTGTCGCTCATCTGGCGTGGTTCCCTCCGATAACAGGTGTTATCCGAGCCTAGCCCGGACACAGGACGGCCGGCCCCGTGGGGCCGGCCGTCCCGCCATGCGCTCTGGATGGTGTGGAGCTACGCGACGCGCGCCTCGCCGCCGGCGTTCTCGAGGAAGGAGTGGATGAACCACTGCATCAGCTCCAGCTCCGCGGTCTGGCCGATGAGCATGTCTTCGGTGACGGGGTCGACGTCGGCCGCCTTGGCCATGACCTCGCGGTGCGACTCGACGATGCCGGAGTACACCGCGTCGAGGGCCTCGAGGTGGGCGGTGGTCAGGTCGCGGCCCACCGGGTACTCGTCCCAGTGGCGGGTCTCGACGATGCGCTGGGGGGTGCCGCAGGGGACGCCGCCGAGGGTGCGGATGCGCTCCGCGACGTCGTCGGCCATGGGGCGGACCTTGGCGACGAAGTCGTCCAGCATCTCGTGGACGCTGATGAAGTTGGGGCCGACCACGTTCCAGTGGACGTGCTTCAGCGTCAGCTCGAGGTCGATCAGGGCGGCGAGGCGCACCTGGAGGTCGCGGTTCAGGTCCTGGACTCCGGGAGTGGTCTGCACGGGGGGACTCCTGTGGGGTGGGGGTACCGCCCCGTGACCTACCCGTGCGCCGTCGACGCCAGTACCGCCGCCGGACCCTCTACGAGGGCGTCGGCCGCGAGCCCCGTTGCAGGCCCCCGGGGCGCTCGCCGGTGAGCTCTCCCTGCTCGACCGTGGTGACGCCACGCTTCACCGTCGCGACGTAGCCGACGGCGTCCTGCAGCAGCCGGGTGCCCCCCGCCGGGAGGTCGGCGGCGAGGCGCGGCGGGCGCAGGGCGAGACGGTCGAGGTCGAGCACGTTCAGGTCGGCCAGGTGACCCGGCGCGACCACGCCGCGGTCGAGCCAGCCGACGTGCGCCGCGGTGCGCTGGGTCTGGTGGTGGACCATGTGCTCGAGCGACAGCTTCGGGCCGCGGGTGCGATCCCGGGTCCAGTGCGAGATCGCCGTGGTGGGCATGCTGCCGTCGCAGATCGAGTTGCAGTGCGCCCCGGCGTCGGAGAGCCCGACCATGGCGTGCGGCGACGTCAGCATCTCGTGCGTGTCGTCGAGGCTGCCCCGCGCGTAGTTCATGAGCGGCACGTAGAGCAGCGTCGAGCCGTCGCCCCCGGAGAGCAGGTCGTAGAGCACGTCGAAGGGCGCGGCGCCGCGGGTCGCGGCGATGCCGGCGACGCTGCGCTCGGGCGTGGGCTCGTAGTCGGGCGGGTCGCTCAGCGGGTACATCCGGTCCCAGCCCGAGTGGATGATCGACGGGAACCCGCGCAGGTGGTCGGCGGCGCCGGCATGCTCCTGGCGGATGCGCTCGCGCACCTCGGGCCGGCGCAGCTCGGCGAGGCGGGCGGCGGGCTCGGCCGGGAGCTGGTGGTAGGTGGGGGCGAACAGCAGCGGGTTCGCCGAGGCGGCGAGGCCGAGCAGCACGCCGATCGGGCGCACGGCGACCTGGGCCTTGGCGTCGGCGCCGGCCTCCACCCACCCGGCGATCGCGGTCAGCAGTTCGCGGTAGCGGTCGGGCGTGTCGTCGTTCTGCTGGACGGTGAACGACAGCGGCCGGCCGACCTTCAGTGCCAGCTCGCCGAGCAGCTCGAGCTCGCGGGCGACGAGGTCGTCGTCGTCGGACTGGTAGGCGTCGGAGATCAGCTGGATCACGCCCGTGCCGGCGCGGGTGAGGGCGTCGGCGATGCCGAGCACCTCGTCGGTGGCGGCCGTGAGCGTGCCGATCTGCTGGCCGGTGCTCGTGCGGTGCACCCACGTGCGGCTGGTGGTGAAGCCGAGGGCGCCGGCGCGGATGCCGGCCTCGCACAGCCGGCTCATCGCCTCGATGTCGTCGGCCGTCGCCCGCTCGGCGTGGTCGGCGCCCCGGTCGCCCATCACGTAGGTGCGCAGCGCGGCGTGGGGGACCTGCGTGCCGACGTCGACCGTCCAGCGGTGGCGGTCGAGCACGTCGAGGTACTCGGTGAAGGACTCCCAGCCCCAGGACAGCCCCTCGGCGAGCGCCGTGCCGGGGATGTCCTCCACGCCCTCGAGCAGCGAGATGAGCCAGTCGTGGCGGTCGGCGTGCGCCGGCGCGAACCCGACGCCGCAGTTCCCGGTGACGACGGAGGTGACGCCGTTGACGCTCGACGGCGCCAGGTCGGGGTCCCAGGTGACCTGGCCGTCGTAGTGGGTGTGGATGTCGACCCAGCCGGGCGTGACGACCAGGCCTTCGGCGTCGATGGTCCGGCGGGCCGCGCCGGCCGCGCCCGGCTCGGCCACCTCGACGATGCGCTCGCCCTCGACGACGACGTCGGCTCGCCGTCGCGGCGCCCCCGTCCCGTCGACCACGGTGCCGTTGCGGATGACCAGATCGTGCATGACGTCCCCCTCGGACCTCGGGCCTCGGACCGCTGGCGACGGTACCCGGCGGCGGCGCCCGGTCCTACGGCGGGCTGGACCGGTCGCTCGCCTGCAGGCGGAACCAGTGGTGGGCGTAGCGGCCGAGCGTGAGGTCGATGGTGGAGCGGTCGACGTCGTGCACCGGCCGGGCCGAGTCCAGGAGGTCGGCCACCTGGTCGCACCCGTGCATCGGTCCGAGGTCGAGGCGCAGCTCGCGCGGGGTCGCGCTGAGGTTGTGGATCGCCACGACGGCCGTGCCCTCCCAGTCGCACCGGTGGGCCAGCACCGCGTCGTCACCCGTGTCGAGCACCGTGGGGCTCCCCCACCCGAGCTCCGGCGTCTCCCGCCGGCGCCGGATCACCTGCTCCATCCACGTCAGCAGCGAATCGGGTCGGCGGCGCTGGTCGGCCACGTTCACGGCGAGCGGCCCGAACTGGCCGTCGGGGACCGGCCGGGTCAGGCGCGACGGGCGCGCCGTCGAGAACCCGGCGTTGCGCCCCGCGTCCCACTGCATCGGGGTGCGCACGCTGAGCCTGCCGTCGACGTCGAGGTTCTCGCCCATCCCGATCTCCTCGCCGTAGAACAGCACCGGTGTGCCGGGGAGGCTGAACAGCAGGCTGTAGACGAGACGGATGCGGTCCTGGTCGCCGTCGAGCATCGGCGGCAGGCGCCGGCGGAGGCCCCGGCCGTAGAGCTGCATCTCCTCGTCCGGGCCGAAGGCGTCGAAGACCTCCCGGCGCTCGGCGTCGGTGAGCTGGTCGAGGGTGAGCTCGTCGTGGTTGCGGACGAAGATCGCCCACTGGGCGTCCTCGGGGATGTCGGGTCGGGCCTCCAGCGCACCCCGGAGCGGACCGGCGTCGCTGCGGGCGAGCGCGAGGTACATGGCCTGCATGAGCGGGAAGTCGAAGAGCAGCTCGAACTCGTCGTCGGCACCGAAGAACTCGACGAGCTGCTCGGGCGGCAGGTTCACCTCCCCGAGCAGGACGGAGTCGCCCCGGCGGCGAGACGTGAAGTCCCGCAGGTCGCGCAGGAGCTCGTGGGGATCGAGCCGCAGCTCGCCCTCGGCGCCGGTCGCCTCGGTGTCGATCAGGAACGGCACCGCGTCGACCCGGAAGCCGTCGACCCCCAGCTGCAGCCAGAAGCCGGCGATCTTCGCGATCTCGTCGCGCACGGCCGGGTTGCCGATGTTCAGGTCCGGCTGGTGCGAGTAGAAGTGGTGCAGGTACCACTCGCCGGTCTTGTCGTCCCGGGTCCAGATGCTGTCCTCGGCGTCCGGGAAGACGACCTCGGCGTGAGGCTTGCGGGGTTCCTCCTCGACCCAGACGTACCAGTCGTGGTGGGGGCTGTCCTTCGAGCGGCGGGCGCTGCGGAACCACGGGTGCTGGTCGGACGTGTGGTTCACCACGAGGTCGACGATGATCCGCATGCCCCGGTCCTTGGCGGTCCGCACGAACGCCACGAGGTCGCCGAGGGAGCCGACGCGGGGATCGACCGCGTAGTGGTCGGTGATGTCGTAGCCGTCGTCGCGGTTCGGCGACGGGAAGAAGGGCATCAGCCAGATGCAGGTCACGCCGATGCCGGCCAGGTAGTCGACGCGATCGGTCAGACCACGGAGGTCGCCGATGCCGTCGCCGTCGCGGTCGAGGAAGGTCTCGACGTCGAGGCAGTAGACGATGGCGTTCTTCCACCAGAGGTCGCTCGTGCGCGAGGCGGTCATCGGCTCGACCCCTGCAGCTCCGGCAGCACCCGGTCGGCGAAGGCGTCGATGAACCCGTCCTGCGTCTGGCCGACGTGGTGCAGGTACAGCGAGTCCACGCCGAGCTCGACGTACTCCTGCAGCCAGGCGCGCTGCCGGCCGAGGTCGGACGAGACGAGGACCTTCTCGCGCACGTCGTCGGCGGTGACGTGCGTCGCGGCGGCGTCGAACTGCTCGGGCAGCTCGAGGTTCCAGGCGAGGCTCGAGTCGAACACGTTGGTGCGCCACTGCTCGTGGGCCACGGCCTCGGCGGTTCCCTCGTCGGGGTCCCAGCTGAGGTGGACCTGCAGGAAGATCGGCTTCCCCTCGCCGCCGCCCTCGTGGAAGGCGTCGAACACCTTCCGGAGCACGTCGTGGGGCTGGTTGATCGTGATGAGGGCGTCGGCCCAGCCGCCGACGGTGCGCGCCGTCGCCTCGCTCACGGCCGCCCCGACGAGCATCGGTGGCTCCGACGGGAGGTCCCACAGCCTCGCCCGGTCGACGGTCACCAGCCCGTCGTGGGTCACCTCCTCGCCGGCGAGCAGCGCCTTGATCACGTCGACGCACTCGAGCAGGCGCCGGTCGCGCGTGGGCTTGTCCGGCCAGCGCTCGCCGGTGATGTGCTCGTTCAGGGCCTCGCCCGACCCGAGGGCGGTCCAGAACCGGCCCGGGTACATCTCCGAGAGGGTGGCGATGGCTTGGGCGATGACCGCCGGGTGGTAGCGCTGCACCGGCGCGTTCACGACGCCGCACGGCACGGAGGTGGCCTCCAGCGCGCTGCCGAGCCACGACCACGCGAAGCCGGAGTGGCCCTGCTGCGCGCCCCACGGGGCGATGTGGTCCGAGCAGCTGACGGCGTCGAAGCCCGCCTGGTCGGCGCGCTTCGCCGCAGCCAGGAGGGCGCTCGGCGCCAGCTGCTCGTGGGACGCGTGGAACCCGACTCGTGCCATGGCCGGCGTCCGTACCCACCCGCCCGTGCCGACGGTCAGGCCAGGGTGGTGCGGAAGAAGTCGAGGATGCGGTGCTCCATCGAGGCGCGGTCGGCCTCGCGCCTCGGCAGGTGGCGCTCGGTGGGGTACAGCAGGAGCCGGTGGTCGATGTCGGCCTCCACGAGCGCCTGCACCAGGCGGGCGGTGTGGCGGAAGTGCACGTTCTCGTCGATGAGCCCGTGGACCAGGAGCAGGTCGCGTTCGCGCAGGCCCTCGACGTGGGTCAGCACCGAGGCATCCCGGTAGCCGTCGGGGTTCGACTGCGGGGTGCCGAGGTACCGCTCCGTGTAGTGGGTGTCGTAGCCGTCCCAGGACGTCACCGGTGCGCCGGCGCACGCCGCCCGGAACACGTCGGGACGGCGGGCCAGGCACAGCGCGCTGAGGTAGCCGCCGTAGCTCCAGCCGTAGACGCCGACGCGGTCGGGGTCGGCCGTGCCGTCGGCGATCAGCGCCTCGACGAGCGCGACCTGGTCGTCGACCTCCACGGTGCCGAGCCGGTGGCGGAGGGTCCCCTCGAACGCCAGCCCGCGGTCCCACGAGCCCCGCCCGTCGACCACCGCCACCGCGAAGCCCTCCTGCCGGAGGAGCTGGGCGCGCATCGAGACGGTGGGCCCCCACCCGCGGGTGACGAGCTGCGCGTGCGGACCGCCGTACACGTACAGGACCAGCGGGAACGGCCCGTCGCCGTCGGGCAGGTGCACCCCGGCGTGCAGCTCGGTGCCGTCGGTCGCGTGAACGGTCCGCAGGGTCGGCGGTGCCAGTGCGAGCTCGTCGACCCGGGGGTCCTCGGCGGCGTCGTGCACGACGTGGTCGCCATCGGGCGTGCGCAGGGTGGTGCGGGGCGGGGCGTCCGGTGCCGACCACGTGTCGAGCCAGGCGCCGGTGGTCGGGTGGGCGACGCCGGCGTGGACGCCGGCGCCCTCGCTGAGCCGCTCCGGCGGTGTGCTGCCGTCGAGCCGCACGCGCCACGCGTGCCGCTCGAGCGGCGACCCCTGCGTGCTCGTGAACCACACCTCGTCGTCGCTGGTGCCCAGCACGCCGGTCACCACCCAGTCGCCCGAGGTGAGCACGTGGCGGAGGGCGCCGTCGGCCTCGCGCACCTCGAGGTGCCGGAACCCCGAGCGCTCGCTCGCCCAGAGCAGGGCGCCGTCGGCGAGGGGGCGCAGCAGGTCGTGCAGGTTGATCCACACGTCGGAGCGCTCCTGCCACAGGAGTCGTCCGGGGACCGGCGTGCCGGCGCCGTCGAGGTCGTAGCGCACGACGTCGAGACGACCCTGGGTGCGGTCCTGCAGCTGCACCGTCAGCGCGCCGGGCGCGACCCAGTCGACCCGGGCCACGTAGCGGTCGTCGCCGATGCCGGTGGTGTCCAGGTCGAGCCAGCGGGGAGCGTCGCGCCCGCTCCCGTCGGCGGGGACGACGCCCACGCGCAACCTCGCGTTCTCGGCGCCGGCGAACGGGTAGCGGTGCTCCTCGTGCGCGGCCGGGTCGGGGTCGCCCTGGTGGACGATGCGGTAGGCGGGCACGTGCCGGTCGTCGACCTCGCAGAACGCCACGTGGACGCCGTCGGGGGAGAGCCAGAACCCGTACGGGCGCTCCATCTCCTCCTGGGCCACGTACTCGGCGATGCCGTTGGTGCGGCCGGTGCCGGCGGCACCGGCGGTCACCTGGACCGGTCGGCCGCCACCGGGCTCGACAGGCGCGACGTGGACCTCGTCGCCGGCGGCGAACCCCACCAGGCGGCCGTCGGGGCTGAGGCGGGCGTCGAGGATCGGGCCGTCGACGTCGCCGGCGTCCACCACCCGGCGCGCCGGCTGCGGCGTGCCCGCGGTGACGCCGTCGACCACCCACAACCCGTCGGCCATCGGCACCAGCAGCCGGTCGGCCGCCTCGGCCCAGCCGTAGCGGGTCACCCCCACGGCGAGCTCTCGCGCCCGCTCGCGCCGGAGCTGCTCCTCGAGCGACAGGTCGCCCTCGGCGACGGCGGTGCCGGGCGTCGGCAGCACCTGCGCCCCACCGGTGGCGACGTCGACGACGTGCAGCCGCTGCTCGAGGCTCCCGGCCTCGGCGAGGAGGAAGGTGAGGGCCGCGCCGTCGGGCGAGAACCCCGGCGACGCCGGCGCGACCGTGCCCGGCAGCGGCCGGCGGGCGACGTCGGCGGGGGTCAGGGCGCGCACGGGACGGACCCTACGGCGGCATCCGGCGGCGGCGGGGCGGGTACGGACCCGAACACCGGCACCCCCACTCGCCGGCCGGACCTCGGAGGACACCGACATGGACCAGCCCGCTGCACGCCGCCACGATCGCCCCGTCGAGGACGTCGGCCCCGCCGCCGCCAGCCGGGCCCGTGCCGGCCAGGCCGAGCAGATGGAAGAGCTCGGCGGCACGCCGACCACCCCCACCGTCCCGACGCCCATGGCGCGGGGCATGGCCAAGGGTGCGCTCATCGGCGCCGTGGTCGGCGCACTGCTGCTCACCCCCCTCGCGATCGCCCCGATCCTCGACCTGCCGGTCTTCGCCCGCTTGGTGATCTGCTGGATCGCCGGCGCCGCCGCCGGCTCCACGATGGGTGCGGTGTTCCTCGCCGGCGCCCGCGGCGAGCAGGCGAACGCCGAGAACCAGGAGTACGTCTACGGCGAGGACCCGCACGACCGCCGCCAGGGCCCCGGCATCGGCTGACCGCCACGGCGGTGCGCCGCACGTGCGCGCCGAGGCGCCGCGCCGAGCAGCAGGTCGCGCACGTCGCCCAGCACGCCGTCTCGCAGCGCCTCGTCGCCGAGGGTCTCCTCGCGCGACGAGGTCGCGGGCGGTCCGACGAGTGGACATCGCCTCGCACCGGTCCTGGGAACCGCGACGCCCGACCCGCTCGCGCGGGGGCGACGGCGGGACGCGCCGCTAGCGTTGCCCGCCGTGGGAACCGGCGGTCTTCGCCCCTGGCACCGAGCCGCGCTCGCGCTCGCCCTGGCGGGCACAGCGGCGGCGTGCGGCACGAGCGAGCCGCCCGTGGAGCGCGCCGGCGCGGCCGCGCCCCTGACCGCCGACGTGGCCCGGGCCGCCGAGGTCACCACCACCACGACCACGACGGCGCCGCCGCCCCCGCCCGACACGGCACCCACGACGACGACGCCCCCGCCGTCCACGGCGCCGCCCACCACCGTTCCGCCGGCGCCGGTCCGGGAGGTCGTCGAGACCGGTTTCGCCCCCTTCGCCGTCGCCGGCGATCTCGTCCTCGTCCACCCCTCCGCCCTCGTCGAGCGGATCGGCTTCCACCAGGCCGGACACGACGGCGCCCGCCACCTCGCCGCCCTCGAGACCACGGCCCGCCCGATCGTGCTGGAGGACCGCAACCGGGGCACCGACCTGCAGAGCGCCGCCGACATCGTCGTCCCGCCGGACGCCGAGATCCGGGTCCCGGTCACCGGCACGGTGAAGCGGGCCGGCAGCTACGTGCTCTACTGCGACAACACCGACGACTACGCCGTCATCGAACCCGACGGCCTCCCCGGTTGGGAGGTCAAGATCCTCCACATCGCCGGCGTGCAGGTCCAGGCCGGCCAGCGGGTCGAGGCCGGCCTCACCGTGGTCGCCCCCCGCCCGACGATCCTGCCCTTCGCTTCGCAGGTCGACGACCACACCGCCGATCCCCCCTGGCCGCACGTGCACGTGGAGGTCGTCGACACCAGCATCCCCGACAAGCCCAACCCCGGCGGCAGCGACTGCTAGAGAGACCCCGTGCGCATCCTCGTGACCAACGACGACGGGATCGACTCGGTCGGCCTCCACGTCCTCGCCCGCCGGCTCACCGAGGTCGGCGACGTCGTCGTGGTGGCCCCCGACCGCGAGTACTCCGGCTACGGCGCCGCCCTCGGCACCCTGCACCTGATGGACGTCGACGTGCGCCGCGTG
>DASUEE010000060.1:0-17530 GCA_036275235.1 Acidimicrobiales bacterium
CGCGACGCGCATCGCCGGAAGCAGCCCCACCGACTGGCCGACGACGCGGGCGGAGATCCGGTACTCCTCGGCGTTCACCACCGCGCCGGGCAGCACGAGCGCGGCGGCGATGGCCACGAGCGCCCAGTCGATGCCGCCGCGGTCGGCCGGCAGGGCCCGCCATGCGAGCACGGTCGAGCCCAGGAACAGGACGAGCGTGGCGACGTAGGCGACGTTGCGGCGGCCCGGCGTCGACGCCCACGACCGCAGCCCGGCGAGGCGGCGCAGGAGGTCGTTCACGGCGTCGGCCACGATCGGCGATGGTAGGGACGGGCCGGCCGGACTCGGGCCATGGACGAACCCGCCCCGGACCGCGTCCCGCCGCTGCGCCGGCTGTGGGCGTTACGCCGTGCCGTACCGCCGGCGCACGTGGTGGGCGACGCTGCACTCGGTCCTCAACAAGCTGCTGGACCTCGCGCCGCGACGCGACCTTCGACCGCTTCGGCATCGAGACCCAGCGGGGGCAGATCGTGGCGATCGGCGCCCTGACCTTCGTGGTGTGGGCGCTCGAGTCGCTCTTCGAGTACCTGCACCGGGTCGCGTGGCGGAACCGGCGGTCAGCCCTCTGGGCGGTGCAGACCGGCGCGGCCGTCCGCCACCGGCGAGCCGGGAGCTGATCAGCGGGCGACGCGCGCCAACGCGTCGGCGACGTCGTCGTAGGCGCCCGTGGAGGACCACCGGCGGACCCGTAGGAGGTCCATCGAGAGCTGGACGACGTCGCGGCCGATGCGGACCGTCGAGGACTCGCCGGTCTCGTCGAGGCGCACCGGGAGCTCGGCGAGGGAGAGCTCGGCCCGCTCCACGAGGTGGAGCACCTCGATGTCGAACGCGAACCCGTCGACCCGCGTGTGGCGGAAGAGCGTGCGGGCGACGTCGCCACGGAACGCCTTCAACCCGCACTGCGTGTCGCGCGGCGCCGCCAGCAGGACGGCGGTGGACAGGCGGTTCACCACCCGGCTGCCCACGGCACGCAGGCCGGTGGACCGGGCGACGACCGACTGCGGGTGGCGGCGGCTGCCGATCACCACGTCCCAGCCGGCCTCGATGCGCCGCATGGCCTCACGGAGCTGCGGCGGGTCGTAGGCGAGGTCGGCGTCGGTGAACAGCACGACCCGCCCGCGGGAGGCCAGCACGCCCGCCCGCACGGCGCCCCCCTTGCCCCGGTTGCGGGGCAGCACCACCACCTGGTCGGCGCCGGCGGCGAGGGCGGCGTCGGCCGTGGCGTCGCCGGAGCCGTCGTCGACCACGACCACCTCGAGGCCGCCGTCGGCCGCGACGTCGGCCAGCTCGTCGTGGATGCGCTGCACGCTGGCGCCGATCCGGTCCGGCTCGCGGTACGCCGGGACCACGACGCTGAGCCGGCAGGCGCCGTCGAGCAGCGGGCGGGCCGACGGGTGGGCACGTGCGTCTCGGATGGACTCCTGCAGCACCCACCGGTAGCCGAGCGCCCGGAGGGCCGCGGCGGCGGCGAGCGACACCGCCTTGGCGACCAGCAGGCCCCCGACGGTGGTGTAGCCGGCGGCGGTGAACGTGAGTCGCAGCACGACGACGTCGACCACGCCGGCGATGGCGGCGATCACGGCGAAGGCGAGGGGCTGGCGGACCCAGCGGAAGTACGGCGTCGAGCGGAACGTCGCCACGCGGTGCAGCCCGTAGGACACCACCGACGCGACCGCGATGGCGAGCGCATCGGCCACCACGAGCGGCCACCCGAGGCCCTGGCGCAGCGCCACCAGCAGGCCGACGTCGACGGCGGTCGGCACCACCGAGACGGTGGCGAAGGCGAGCAGGCGGCGCACGCCCGGAACCTACGATGCGTCGCGGAGGGGACGGACCCGGACGGCCGGTCGGCGGGCGAGCGCCACGGCGCCGAGGATCCCGACGAGGCTCAGCGCCAGTGCCAGCAGGTCGACCGGGGTGCGGCCGAACGTGAGCGTCACCTCCGTGTCCGTGGGCACCACGACCATGAGGTTCGGGGCCACGCGGTACGGGCCCTCGGCACCGTCGGCGCGCCAGTTCGGGAAGTAGGAGGCCTTGACGAGCACGGGTGACCCCGGCCGGTCGACGCGGAAGGACAGCGACGAGTCGCCCTCCTCGATGTCGGACACCTCGACCGGCTCCACCGGTTCACGGGGCACGGTGTCGCCCGGCTCGATCCGGGCCCAGCGGGAGGGCCCGTCGGCGGCCAGGGCGACGTCCCAGCGGTCGGCGTCCTGGAACCACGCGAGCGCGGCGCCCGGGCAGGGCTCCTCGCCCTCCTTGCACCCGAGCCATTCGGCCTGCGATTCCGCAGTCGCGGTGACCACCGGCTCCATCTCGAGCGGCTCCACGAGCTCGGCGTCCGCCACCTCGTAGACGCGCCAGGGACCGTCGCCCGCCACCGGCCGGAGCTCGGGGTGGGCGTCGGCGGCCGATCGGGCCTCGTCGCTGCGGGCGAGGTAGTACCGCACGCCGAGCAGCTGGAGGTGGTCGACGCCTGCATCGACGTCGAGCTCCCGGTACGGCATGTCGCGCTGCGCGCGCGAGGGCTCCTTCGACAGCTCGGACTGGACCAGGAAGTGGAAGGGCGTGGTCGACGAGGCCTCGAAGTACAGCCCCTCCATGGAGCCGATGCAGCCGTCGGTCCAGTGGGGCAGCAGCATCAGCGCCATCGGCGTGCCGTAGTCGTTGAGGTCGGGCGCGTACTCCCACAGCGAGCGGCCGCACCCGTTGGTCCGGCCGAGCTCGGCCATCGTCTCCACGATTCCCCGGTACTCCGGGTATGCCGCCTTGCGCTCGTAGCCGCTGTAGTTCCAGCGCGACCAGTCGGTGACGAAGTTCCGGCCGGACACGTCGACGGCCAGGGCTTCGGGCACGTCGACGCTCAGCAGGCCCGGGATGCCGACCGACTTGACCAGCCGGTAGGAGCCGTCGGGGTTGGTGGCACCGCCGGGTGCGTTGCGCAGCTGGCCGGCCAGGAAGCCGCCGAGCACGAGCAGCGTCAGGGGCGCGGCGAGCAACGTGACCGCCCGCCGGGGGCGCTCGGGGTCCGGTGCGAGCACCTGCGCCAGCGCCCGGGCGATCTCGGCGGTGCCGATCGCGGCCAGCCAGTACACGACGAGGTACCAGAACGGGAGCAGGCGTGCGTTCCACAGCCGGCCCTGGGGCAGGAACACGAACGCCAGCGCCAGACCGAGCCCGGCCACCACCAGGGCGACGCCGACGCGGCTCCGGAACGCCACGGACAGGACGGCGCCGACCAGCGCGAGCGCGGCGAAGAGGCGCAGGTCACCGGGGACGAGCTCGGGCCAGACCGAGTCGCTGAACCACGTCCAGATCCGGGTGCCCTCGCGGTGGACGGCGATCTTCTCCCAGCCCATGTCGTTCACGTACGTGCGACGCCAGAAGAACGGCAGCACCCACCACGCAGCCAGGAGGGCGGCCACGACGCCCACGCCGAGGAGCCACCCGGTGCGGGGCAGGACCAGCGGTCTCGACGGCTCGTCGTCGGGTTCGGTGCCCACCCGCGTGGCGAGGAGCAGCGCCACGATCACCAGCAGCACGACGGTGACGGCCACGACGGGGCCGGCGGTGGCCAGCCCGATGACCAGCGCGACGACGCCGCCCAGCGCGAGCACGAGGGCGGCGATGCCGCCGGCGAGCACCGCCCGCCTCGCCTCCGGACCCGACCGGGCCGGCTCGGCGAGCACGTGCGCGACCAGGAGCACCGCCGTCATGCCGAGTGCGAAGAACGCCGGGATCAGGTGGCAGAGGCCGACGGCAGCGAGGAGCACGGCGGCGGTGGCGCGGTGCGTCCCGGTGCGCAGGCCGTGCACGACGACGCCGAGGTAGGCGATCGCGAGGGCCAGGCTGATGGAGAAGGCGAACTCCCCCGCCATCGTCGAGGCGATGTTGCCGCCGTAGATGGTGAACGAGGTGTCGAAGAGGAACGCCAGCGTGGCGACGGACAGCAGCGCAGGCGCCGGGTGCGGGAGCCGAGCGAGCCGGCCGAACACGTAGGCCGACACCGGCATGGCGACCACGCCGGCGATGCTCACCAGCTTGAACGCCGGCCCGTACGGCACGGCCACGCCGAGGACCGCGACGGCGCCGGCCGCGAGGGCGAGCCGACGCCGCCGGGGGTGGCGTCCGTAGGTGCCGGCGAGCACGGCGGCGGCGACGGACGTGGCGATGAGCGTGGCGTCGAACGACGGCCCGTAGCCGGCGATCGCGCCGATGGCGACGAGCAGCAGGGAGATGGTGGCGACCACCGTGAGCAGCGTGCGGTCGCGCATCCAGGAGCCGGCGGCGCGAGCGCTCAGCAGTGCGGATGCGGCGGCCGGCAGGACGGCCAGCGGTCCCCCGAGACCGGCGTTCAGCGCCACCATCCCCAGGAACGGGACCACCATGTAGAACTGGAAGACGGGGAAGCCGGCGTACCAGTCGGGCGACCAGCCCGACAGGCGAAGGTCGGGCAGCAGGTGGTCGCGGAGGTACGCGAAGGCCCACACATGCGCTCCCATGTCGCCGCCCGCAGGAGTGGTCTCGGCGAGGAGCAGCTGGGGGTGCAGCTGCCAGAAGACGAAGGCCGCGCAGGTGGCGACGACCAGCGCGTCGATCGCCCGACGGGTGCCGCTCATCGGGCGAGCAGCAGGGCGACCACGGTCGTGGCGTTGAACCCCACGTGGGCCCAGATCGCCGGCCCGAGCCGTCCGCTGCGGTGCACGAGCAGCGACAGCACGAGCCCGAACGCCGCGAGCGCGGGGAGCTGCAGCGGTTGGAAGTGGCTCACGCCGAACAGCACCGACGCCAGGATCATCGCCGGCCAGATCGGCATCGACCGGGCCAGCGTGCGCTGCAGCATCCCCCGGAAGAACACCTCCTCGGCGAGGGGCGCCATCACCACGACGACCAGCACGAGGAGCAGCACACCGGCGCCCTGCGCCTTGTCGGTGAGCTCGCGCGCGGGTTCCTCGAGGTCGGCCTGGTCGGCGTCGGTGAGCAGGAACACCGGCAGGGTCACGATCGGCACCAGCACCAGCTGGCAGGCGACGCCGATGGCCAGGCCGCGGGGCGCGTCCCGCACCGTGGTCCAGAGCCCGAGGTCGCGCCGTGGCCCTCCCCCGCGCAGGCGCGTGGCGAGCAGGGGCACGCCGAGCAGGCCGAGCCACAGGGGCGCCTGCAGCAGGGCGATCTCACCGATGGTGAGGACCTCGCGGTCGAGCTCGGCGAGCGGCACGCCCTGCACCGAGGCGTAGAGCGCGAAGCCGAGCGCCGATGCGAACTGGGCCGTCAGGAACGCCACGATCAGGTCCGGCACGCCCCAGCGGGGCGGCGGCGCGCCGCCGGCCGGCCCGCCGGGCGGCACGCCGTGCTCGGTCGCGGTCATCCGGCGAGGCTACCGACGAGCCCCGGGCGCCCTGAAGCCACCCCCGGCGGGGTCGGGCTCAGGAGGCGATGCGGCCGTGGAGGTCGACGACGTTGCCGATGCGGCGGTCGACGAGCGTCCACCCGTTCGGCACCGAGAGGCGGTCGGTGTGCTCGGCGCACAGGTCGTACTGCATCGGGTGCGGCGTCGCCAGGTGGTCGACCGTGGCGGTGCTCGACGCATAGTCGTACGTGAGCGTGGCCGCCGGCGGCCGGGAGCACGCGGGTCGAGAGCAGCTGGCACTCACCCCGCCCACCGTACCGCCCCGTCCTGCCCGTATCCTGCACCCCATGCAGCCGCAGTCCCCGCCGCCGCCGCCCCCTCCCCGGGGGCGCGATGCCAAGGGCGGGCCTCCCGCGCGCCCGGGCGGAGGACGCCTCGGCGGCATGCCGCGCTGGTCGGTGTGGGTGCTGCTCGGCGTGCTCCTGCTCGGCTTCGTCCTGGCCGGCTTCTTCCCGGGCGAGCCCCGCGAGGACCTCACCTACAGCCAGTTCCGCGACGCCGTGGTCGAGGGCGCCGTCGAGCAGGTCGAGATCGACAACAACGACGGCGACATCGACGGCGAGCTCGAAGACGGCACGCTCTTCACCACCACCGGCCCGGTCGACGGGGGCATCCCCGAGGAGGACCTGCGCCTGCTCCGCGAGCAGGGCGTGGAGGTCAGCTACACCACGCCGTCGCCGAGCCTGCTCGCGGCGATCATCCCCTACATCATCGTGTTCGGCCTGTTCATCGGCTTCTTCGTGTGGATGCAGCGCCGGGCCCAGGGCCAGATGAGCGGCGTGATGAACATCGGCCGCTCGAAGGCCAAGACCTACGACACGGAGCGGCCCGGCACCACGTTCGACGACGTCGCCGGCTACGACGGCGTCAAGCAGGAGATCACCGAGGTGGTCGACTTCCTGCGCCACCCGGAGAAGTTCGCCGAGATCGGCGCCCGGATCCCCAAGGGCGTGCTGCTGGTCGGCCCGCCCGGCACGGGCAAGACGCTCATCGCCCGGGCGGTGGCCGGCGAAGCCGGCGTGCCCTTCCTCTCGGTCACCGGCTCCGACTTCATGGAGATGTTCGTCGGCGTGGGCGCCAGCCGCGTGCGCGACCTGTTCCAGACCGCCAAGAAGATGGGCAAGGCGATCATCTTCGTGGACGAGATCGACTCCATCGGCCGCAAGCGCGGCGCCGGGCTCGGCGGCGGCCACGACGAGCGCGAACAGACCCTGAACCAGATGCTCTCCGAGATGGACGGCTTCGAGGCCACGGAGGGCATCGTGATGCTCGCCGCCACGAACCGGCCCGACATCCTCGATCCCGCGCTGCTCCGGCCGGGCCGCTTCGACCGCCAGGTCGTGGTGCCGCTCCCGGAGGCGGAGGAGCGCCTCGCCATCTTGAAGGTGCACTGCAAGAGCAAGCGCCTCGGTCCCGACGTCGACCTCCACACCATCGCCAAGGGCACGCCGGGCATGAGCGGCGCCGACCTCGCGAACCTCGTCAACGAGGCCGCCCTCTACGCCGTGCGCGGCGGCGACGACGCCATCCACCAGCGCCACTTCGACATGGCCCGCGACCGCGTCCTCATGGGGCAGCGGCGCGAGTCGATGGCCCTCTCCGACCAGGAGAAGGAGGTCATCGCCTACCACGAGGCCGGGCACGCCGTGTGCGCCGCCGTCCTGCCGAACGCCGACCCCGTGCACAAGGTGACGATCCTCCCCACCGGCATGGCGTTGGGCGTCACCCAGCAGCTCCCCGAGGAGCGCCACATCTACCGCCAGGACTACATCGAGGACTCCCTGGTGGTCCGCATGGGCGGCCGCATCGCCGAGGAGCTCGTCTACGGCGTCTACTCCACCGGGGCGAACAACGACCTCACCGGGTCCACCGAGCTGGCGACGAAGATGGTCCGCGAGTGGGGCATGTCCAAGCGCGTCGGCCCGCAGGCCTGGAGCTCGAACAACCAGGTGTTCCTGGGCGAGTCGATGATGAGCTCGAAGGAGTACTCCGACGACACCGCCCGGGTGATCGACGAGGAGGTCGAGCGCATCCTGCGCGAGCAGGAGCAGCGCTGCCGCGACACCCTCAACGAGAACCGCAACGGCCTCGACCTCGTCGCCCGGGCCCTCCTCGAGCGGGAGACCATCGACGGCGCCGAGGTGGGCCGCCTCATCGAGCTCGGCCGTGGCGCCACGGGCGACGTGCCCGAGCCGCAGTCCGTCACCGGCTGAGCGCCGACCGGGCTGCCCGCCGGCTGCCCCGCCCGGGGAAGGTCCGAGTCCCACGTCGGAGCGACAACGGGCTGCCCGCCTTCGGCTTCAGACGAGGAGCCAGCGCTCCCGACGCGCCGTTCTGGGCGCAGCGCGTTCCGCTCACGCAACGCATCAGCCCAGGAATCCTCGGGGCCGGTTTCTGGGTGCAAGGTGTTCCGCTGGCGCAACGCAATGCGCCCAGAACCGGCGACAGCGCGGCGTCGTCGGTGGTTGTCGCTCCGACGTGGGACCTCACGACCGCCGACCGGAGCGCCGGCCGACGTCCCACGCCTCAGGCGCCAGCGCCGTCCTCGCCCGGGTCGGGGTGGACGTGGTCGTGGGCCTCGCAGCCCTCGGGCACGGAGCCGGGCTCGCGCAGCTCGGCGAGCGCGGCCCACAGGTCGGTGGCGGTGGTGGGTCCGAGGAAGCTGGCCCGCACGACGCCGTCGCGGTCGGCGATGACCAGCGTGGGGACGCCGTCGATCCGGTAGCGGTCGTGGAGCTCGCGGGCGGCGCCCAGCTCGAGCTCCTGGGTGGCGACGGCGTCGCTCTCGAGCACCTTCGCCTTCTCCCACACGCCCGCGCAGGTGGAGCACGTGGCGGAGGTGAACACGGCGACGAGCCAGTCGGCGTCGGGGCGGGCGAAGTCGGGGCGGTGCAGCTGGGCCGGCACGGTGTAGCCGGTGCGAACCGGGGCACCGGGCTGGCGGCGCTGGACGATGACCGCCACGACCACGGCGACCACGGCGACCACCGCGACCACGACGAGCCGCTCCATCAGTCGCCGTCCTGTCCAGGGACGGTGGCCTCGGCATCGGGGTCCTCGATGACGATGGTCTCGTCCGGCTCCGGGAGCTCGACGTCCTCGGGGGCCTGCGGCGGCTCGTCGCCCCCGTCGCCCTCGGTGGGGAGGTCGCCCAGGTCGTCGGCGGTGCCGGCGTCGGCACCCGTCTCGACGGGGTCGATCGGGACGCGGCGGTCCTCGGGCGACGGGACCCCGACGGCGAGGGACATGCCGCGCTGCTCGGACCCGGTCTGGGCGAGCACCCGCTCGACCACGATGGGCTCGGTGGCCCGCACGACGACGGCCAGGTCCGGTCGGTTGGCGATCCGCGGGGTGAGGTCGACGTTCAACCGCTCCCCGGGCTCGATCACCACGTCCTGGAGCTCGGAGACCGGGACCTCCCGACCGCCGACGAGGGCGACCACGTCGACCTCGGTGAGGACCTGGGGGTCGAGGTTCACCATCGTCAGCGACTGCGCGCTGGGCTTCTCGGTGCTGCCGGCGGCGAACGTCCACTCGGTGGCCTCGACGGGCGAGCCGGTGGTGACCGTGAGCCCGCGCCGCACGGAGTCGCGCGAGCCCACCACCCGCTCGGCGACGATCGGCACGTCGTTCGCCGAGCGCACCACGGCGGAGTGGGGCACGCCGGCGGGGATGCGTCCGTCGGCGCCCAGGTCGACCGTCACGTGCTCGCCCGGCGCGATGCTCAGGTCGACCGGCTCGGGGATGCCCAGCTCCTGGGCCCGGTCGAGGGCGAAGGAGATCTCGACCTCGGCGAGGTCCTCGGTGGGGTTGTAGACGACGTACCGCTCGGAGACCGTCTCGGAGACCAGACCGTCGGGGAACACCCACGCTCGCTGGGGCTCGGGCACGCCCAGCTGGACCGTCAGCCCGCGCTCCCCACCCTCCTCGTCGACGCGCACGATCCGGTCGACGACGACGCGCCCGGCGCGGGTCCGGAGCGTGGCCGCCACCTCGTCGCGCCGCGTGACGTCGTCGCCGAGGTCGATGCCGACCGTGCTGCGGGCCGGCACGACGAGACCGCCTGCGAAGCGGCCGGGCTCGCGCACCGTGTCCTCCGTGGAGAACACCCCCTCGACGATGGCGTCGTCCGGGAACGGGTTGAACAGCACCAGGAGCTCGCGCGCCTCGCGCTTGGTGGTGCCCCAGGCGAAGTGCCACTCGTCGCTGGCCGCCGTGGCGCACGGCTTGGCGTCGATGCCGTGGATGCTCGACACCTCGTGCTCGACCACCAGGCCGTCGCCCACCGCCTCCACGAGGGCCGACGCCACCGGCGCCACCACCACGTCGGAGAGCGCGATCCGGACCCGGCTGCGGGGACCGATCTCGAGCCGGTCGGTCACCGGGTCGTCGGGGACGTCGACCACCTCGGTGGGTTCGGCCTCCTCGCCCGTCTCCTCCTCGGCGGGCTCCTCCTCGGCCTCGGGGTCGAGCTCGTCCGCCTCGGGGTCGACCACGGGCGGCGCGACGATGCCGGGGAAGACGGTGAGGTCGACGGCCAGCGGCTCGGCCGTCGTGTTCAGCATGGTCACGACGTGGGCGGCGAAGCCCTCCTCGTCGGCCGTCCCGCCGGCGCAGAACCAGGTGGAGGTCACGGCGCCGGCGGACGGCGCCATGGGGAAGTCGGTGGGTGCCACCTCGACGGTGGCGACCTCCGGCTCCTCGGCGTCCTGGGTGCGGTCGAGCACGACCCCGCCCAGCACGAAGGCGACGAGGATGACGAGGACGGGCAGGCGGTTCCTCACGAGGGCTCCCCCGGTGCGGTGGTCGCCGGGAACGGCGGCAGCGTCGGCACCACGTCGTCGCGGCGGCGGACCCGGCGGGCCCAGCGCAGGACGAGCAGCCACAGCACGACCTGGAGCGCGACGGCGCCGTAGCGCAGCGGGTCGGTGTCGTAGCGCAGGACGGCATCGCCGCTGGCGTCGGGCTCGAAGCCCTGGGCCCAGCCGAACAGCTTCGTGCGGCGCGACCCCTCGCCCTCCACCGTCAGCTCCCAGCCGTCGTCGGCCGCCGAAGCGTGCAGCACGCGCCCGCCGGCCGGCACCTCACCGGTCCAGCGCGTGGGGCCGTCTCGCTCGGTGAGCACCGGCTCGGCTCCCTCGAGGTCGTCGGCGCCGACGTCGAAGGCCATGCCCTCGCCGGCGTCGGCGGGGAGCAGCGCCGGCGACGGCAGCGCCGCTTCGTTGCGGTACACGGTGTAGGTGGGGTTGACCGGCAGGGCCGCGAGGTCGAGCTGGTCGCCCAGGGTGTCGACCACGGTCGTCGGTGCCGGCTGCCGCACGCCGCCCAGGGGTCGTGGGGCCGAGGCGTCCGGGACCACGACGTAGCGGATGGCCATCGGCGCGAGCAGGCGCCCGAGGCGGCTGGTCTGGCCGTCGGCCGCCAGGCGGAGCGCGTCGGCGACCAGCTGGGTGGACCCCTCGCCTGACGCCGGCCAACCGTCGGTGATCGACGGGAGGCCCTCGTCGCTGGTGGCGAACACGACGTGCTCGTCGGTGGCGTCGCCGCCCGGGAGGTCGAGGGCGTGGCCGGGCAGCGGCAGCACGTCGGGGTGCCCCACCCACAGCACGCGGAACCCGGGGTCGTCCTCCTCGAGGAACGCGAACGTGGTGTCGAGGTCCCCCGCCGGCAGGTACCAGCGGCCGTTGCCGGCGTCGAGCAGCGTGGGCACGGCACCCACGAGCAGGGCGACGCCGGCCACGATCGAGGCGATCTGGCGCCAGCCGAAGTGGTACGCCCGCAGGTCCTGCTCGAAGGCGACGACGCCGAGCCCCAGGGCCAGGGCGAGCCCGGCCGCCGCGGGCGCCAGCATGGTCTCGGCCGGTGGCAGCGCGAACGGCAACCGGTCGCCGTCGGCGGCCCAGGTCAGCCCGATGAGGCACAGGGCGACCGTCCACGCCCGCACCGCCCACTCGAAGCGCCAGTCTCGACCGATGAGGAGCGGCAGGGCACCGGCGAGCGGGAACCCGTAGGCGAGGGCGCTGCCCCCCACCGGGCCCACGTCGAAGCGCAGCAGGTCGGCGAGGGTCGGTGCGTCGGCGATGCCGGCGTGCCCGACGATCTGCGACCAGGTGGAGCCGGGCAGGAGGAAGTCGAGCGCCCACGGCAGGTGGAGGGCCACGGCGACCGCCACGCCGCCGGCGCCGCACCGCGCGAGCCGGCCGAGGCCGTCGGTGGCGCCGGCGAGCAGTGAGCCGAGCACGAGGCCCACGAGCACCACCAGCACGACCGGCAGCACGGCGGGGTCGACCGCGGCGACGAGCGCCAGCAGCAGGCCGATGGCCGCGATGCGCGGGACGGTGCGGTGGGGGTGGACGGTGGGGCCCGGCTCGCCGCGCACGTCGCCGAAGGGCGACCACCCCGCGGCCCGACCGAGCTGGCCGAGCAGCCACGGCGAGGCGCCGTAGAGCGCGAGCGACCCCCAGCGGGCGTCGGCGATGGCGTCGTAGGCGAGCGGGATCGCGCCGTAGACCACGAGGGCGGCGGCCTGGGCGCGAGGCGAGCCGGTGGGTCGCAGCAGCCGGTAGGCACCGACGAGGCCCGCCACCACGGCACCGAGGAGCAGCACCTGACGGAGGAACCCCATCGCCCCGAGGAACACGGTGCCGGCGACGGCGAGGAGCCCGAAGGCGGTGGGCGCCGGTGCCGACGAGCCCAGCCCGGAGGTCCGCCAGCCGGACAGGTAGGCGTCGAGCAGGGCGCCCGGTCCTCGATCGAAGGGCAGGAACCCGCCGACCGAGGCGATCGGGTCGAGCAGCAGGTGGCGGCTGCCGAAGGCCACGATGGCGATGGTGACCGCCCAGGCGGCCAGGGGCCAGCGGAGCTCCCCGGAGCGCACGCCCCGGACCAGCGCCCGCCAGGACTCCTGGGCCCGGTCGGAGCGGTTGCCGCCCCGGCTGCTGGTGCCGCGGAGGAACGCGTTCAGGCGGGAGAACCCACGGACCTGGAAGCGGCGGATCTCGGCGTCGGGGACGCCGCGGAAGGCCTCCACCTGGCGGCGGAGCGCTCGGATCTCGCCGCGCCGTCGCCAGTTCCACCGCCACGCGGCGACGACGTCGCCGGCCTGGTCGCGTCGGCCCACCGCCACGGAGTAGAGGACCTCGAGCGTGGCCACCAGCATCGCCTGGGGCACCACGCGCACCAGGTGCCAGCGGGAGTAGCAGCTGAGCATCGTACGCAACCGGTGGCGCACGAGCCGCCGGCGGCGAAGCGAGGTGTCGGACCGCTCGCCGAGGGCCTCGGCGTGGCCCACCACGGCGTCAGGCGCCACCACCACGCGGGCGCCGGCCACGTGCGCCCGCCAGCACAGGCTCAGGTCGTCGTTGAGCAGGTCGATCCCCTCGTCGAAGCCGCCGATCGCGTCGAACAGGTCGGCCCGGACGAGCGTGCAGGCCCCCGGCACGACGAACACGTCGCGCACGGCGTCGTACTGCTCCTGGTCGAGCTCGCCCGGCTCGACCACGGTGGAGCGCTCGCCCGTCTTGTCGACCGACTCGCCGACCTGCAGCAGGCGGCGATGGTCGTCCAGGCGCACGAGCTTGCAGCCGACGATGCCGGCGTTGGACCGCACGGCCTCGTTGACCATGGTGCGGATGGCGCCGGGGGTGGGCGCGGCATCGTCGTGGAGGAAGCAGTAGAAGGCGGCGCCGTCGACGATCTCGGTGACCAGGTTGGCCGACGCCCCGAACCCGCGGTCCTCCTCGAGCCGCCGGACGTAGGCGCCCGGGAGCGCCGCCGCGATGCGAGGGGTCGGGTCGGTGCTGCTGGCCGCGTCGATGAACAGCACGGCGAGGTTCGAGTAGTCCTGCGCCGCGAGCGCCTCGACGGCCTGGTCGAGCCACGCTCCGGGGTCCTTCGTGACCACCACGGCGACGACCGCGGGCGCCGCAGGACGGTGCTGGGCGGGCGTCTCCACGATCGGGGCAGGGTACAAGCCGGGTCGCGGCCGACATGACTTTCCGTAACATCGGGAGACATGGGGCACAGGTGCTTGTGATCCCTCGCACCAGCGCTTAGTGTTTCAAGCACCCCCACCACACCCCTCCACCAGGAAGGTGCAGGCCATGGCCGACATCCCGATCGACGACATCCAGAAGGCCGTCCGCGACAGCTTCTACGTCACCGTGGGGCTGGGCGTCATCGCCTTCCAGAAGGCTCAGGTGCAGCGGCAGGAGCTGCGCAAGCAGCTCGAGGCGGGTCTCGGCGGCGCCCAGCGCAACGTCACCGACAGCGTGAAGACCGTCGAGGAACGCCTCGAGGCCGTCGAGCACCGCATCGACGAGGTCCTGGACGACGTCGAGGAGAAGCTCCCCGCCCAGGCCCGACTGGTCATGACCCAGGCCCGCAGCGTCGCGAAGGACGCTCGCCAGCAGCTCCGCGTGCTGGTCCCCAAGGGCTGATCCCCCCGCCGATCGACCCGCTTCCCCCGGCTGGTCGATCGGAAGTGGCGCAGGCCCCGCCCGGTCTCCCCCCGACCGGACGGCCCCTGACGCCGCCAAGAGGCCCGGGCCCCACGGCCCGGGCCTCGTCGCGCCCGTAGGCTCGCCGCCCGTGCCCGGCGTCGACTCCCCCCTCCACGTCGCGGTCGACGCCACCCCGCTGCTCGGGGCCCGCACGGGTGTCGGCGTGTTCACCCACGCCCTCCTGCGCGGGCTCGGCAACCGGGCCGACGTCGACGTGACGGCCTTCCCCATCAGCGTCTCCGGGCGCAGGCACCTGCGCGACGCCCTGCCGCCGGGCGTCGACGCGCGAACGCCGCCGCTGCCGGCTCGCCCGCTGCACGCGGTGTGGCGGCGGGCGTCCCGACCCCGCCTCGACCTCCTGCTCGGACGGCCCGACGTGGTCCACGGACCGAACTTCGTGGTCCCGCCGGCCCGGGCCGCCCGGGTCGCCACCGTGCACGACCTGACCACGCTCCGGTTCCCGGAGCTGTGCCACCCGGCCACGCTCGCCTTCCCCACCCTGGTCCGGCGGGCGGCGGCCGAGGGCGCCTGGGTCCACACGCCGTCGCACGCCGTGCGCGACGAGGTGCTCGAGGAGCTGCGCCTCGACCCCGACCGGGTCGTCGCCGTCCCGAACGGCTTCGACCGGCCCGCCGGGGACGCCGAGGTGGGGCGCCGGCTGGCGGGGGCCGAGCGCTACGTGCTGGCGGTCGGCACGGTCGAGCCGCGCAAGGACCTGCCGTCGCTCGTGCGCGCCGTCGACCAGATCGCCGCCGCCCACCCCGACCTCGTGCTCGTCCACGCCGGCGGGGACGGATGGGGCGTCGAGGACCTCGACACGGCGATGGCGGCGCTGCGCCACCCCGAGCGCGTCCGCCGGCTCGGCCACGTCGCCCACCCGCAGCTCGGGCACCTCTACGCGGGCGCATCCGTCTTCGCGTACCCGTCCGTCTACGAGGGCTTCGGCATCCCGGTCCTCGAGGCGATGTCGAGCGGCGTGCCGGTCGTGTGCACCGACGTGCCGGCCGTGCGGGAGGTCGCCGGCGACGCGGCCGCGATCGTCCCGGTCGGTGACGTGGACGGCCTCGCCGGGGCAATCGCCCGGGCCTGGACCGACGACGCGTGGCGGGCCTCCGCCGTCGGGCGGGGCGCCGCCCGCGCCGAGCGCTACTCGTGGGACGCCTGCGTCGCCGGCCTCGTCGGCGTGTACCACGCCGCCCTCGCAGGTTCCGGCCCGGCCGGGCACCCCGCGTAGGATCGCCCGGATGCGCGCCCTGGTCACCGGATCGCTCGGCTTCGCCGGCACCCACCTGTGCGCGCACCTGCGGGAGTCCGGCGACGAGGTCATCGGCCTCGACCGCGACGACGGCGACCTGACCGACCCGAAGGTCGCGCACCGCCTGATCGCCGCCCACCGCCCGGAGGTCGTGTACCACCTGGCCGGGGCGGCGAACGTCGGGCAGTCCTGGCGCGACCCGGTCGGCACCTGGGAGGCCAACGCCACCGCGGTGCTGCACCTGCTCGAGGCCGCCCGCACGCTCGACGTGCGGCGCGTGCTGCTCGTGTCGAGCGCCGAGGTCTACGGCACCGTCTCCGAGGACGAGCTCCCCCTCGACGAGGAGTCCCCGGTGCGGCCGGCCAGCCCCTACGCCGCCTCGAAGCTCGCCGCCGAGCAGCTCGCCCGCCAGGCCTGGCTCGGCCACGGGCTCGAGACCATCCGGGTCCGGTCCTTCAACCACGTCGGCCCCGGGCAGTCCCCCAGCTTCGTCGCCCCGGCCCTCGCCACCGCCATCGCCCGCAACGAGCTGAGCGGCGACACCGAGATCCCCATCGGGAACCTGTCGCCCCGGCGGGACTTCACCGACGTCCGCGACGTCGCCCGGGCCTACCGCCTGCTCATGGAGCGGGGCGAGCCCGGCGACGTGTACTGCGTCTGCTCGGGCCGCGACCTCGCCATCCGCGACCTGGCCGACACCCTCGTCGGGATGGCGGCCAGCCCGATGGAGCTGGTCACCGACCCCGACCGCTACCGCCCGGTCGACATCCCCGTCCTGCGGGGGTCGAACGCCAAGATCGCCGCCGCCACCGGCTGGGCGCCGTCCTACTCGATCGAGCAGACGCTCGCCGACCTGCTGGAAGAGTGCCGGGCGCGAGCCCGGTCCGACGTCGCCTCCCACGGCGGCCCGAGAAGCACCCCACGGAGCACCGCATGAGCACCACCCCGAAGGCCCTCATCACCGGCATCACCGGCCAGGACGGCTCGTACCTGGCCGAGCTCCTCCTCGAGAAGGGCTACGACGTGATCGGCGTCGCCCGCCGGTCGAGCACGGTCACCTTCGAGCGCATCGCCCACCTGCAGGACGACATCGAGATCGTCTTCGGCGACCTGCTCGACCAGTACTCGATGATCAAGCTGCTCGAGGACCACCAGCCCCAGGAGGTCTACAACCTGGCGGCCCAGTCCTTCGTGCCCACCTCGTTCGACCAGCCCGTGCTCACGGGCGAGATCACCGGCCTCGGCGTCACCCGCGTGCTCGACGCCATCCGCGTCGTCGACCCGAGCATCCGCTTCTACCAGGCGTCGTCGTCCGAGATGTTCGGCAAGGTCCAGGAGGTGCCCCAGACGGAGGCCACCCCCCTGTACCCCCGCTCGCCCTACGGCGTCGCCAAGGTCTACGGCCACTGGATCACGATCAACTACCGGGAGTCCTACGGCCTGCACGCCTCCTCGGGCATCCTCTTCAACCACGAGTCGCCCCGGCGCGGCCACGAGTTCCTGCCCCGCAAGGTCTCCTACAACGTGGCCAAGATCGCCCTCGGCATGCAGGACGAGCTGCGGCTCGGCAACCTCGACGCCCGCCGCGACTGGGGCTTCGCCGGCGACTACGTCGAGGCCATGTGGCTCATGCTCCAGCAGGACGAGCCGGATGACTACGTCGTGTCCACCGGTGAGACCCACGAGGTGCGCGAGCTCGTGCAGCTCGCGTTCGACCACGTGGGCAAGAGCTGGGAGGACCACGTCGTCATCGACGAGCGCTTCTACCGCCCGGCCGAGGTCGACCTGCTCATCGGCGACTGCACCAAGGCCCGCGAGAAGCTCGGCTGGAAGCCCCGCACGTCGTTCCCCGAGCTGGTGGCGATGATGGTCGACGCCGACATCGCCCTGCTCAAGGGCGAGCTCCGCGACATCTCGCATTGACCACGGTCGTCCTCTGCGGCGGCGTCGGGGCGGCGCGGTTCCTGCGCGGCCTGCTCGCCGTGGAGGACCCGTCATCGGTGACGGCCGTCGTCAACGTCGCCGACGACACCGAGCTCCACGGGCTGCACATCAGCCCCGACATCGACACCGTCGTCTACACGCTGGCCGGCGCCATCGACCCCGAGCGGGGCTGGGGCCTGCGCGACGAGACGTGGCATGCGATGGCCATGTTCGAGCGCTACGGCAACCCGTCGTGGTTCAACCTCGGCGACAAGGATCTGGCCACCCACATCGTCCGCACGCAGCGGCTCCGGGAGGGCCAGCCCCTCTCGGAGGTCACCGCGCACCTGGCCCGGGCGTGGGACCTCGAGTGCCGACTCGTCCCGGTCACCGACGACCCCG
>DASUEE010000061.1:0-3402 GCA_036275235.1 Acidimicrobiales bacterium
GCCGGCGGCATCTCGGTCTGCTGGGCGAGGGGGTCGGACTTGAGCCGCAGGTGACCGTCGGCGCCGACGATCTCGTAGCGGTAGCGCTGGCCGACCTGGGCCTCGGGGACGAACAGCTCCCACACGCCGGAGGCGCCGAGGGCGCGCATCGGGTGGAGGCGGCCGTCCCAGGCGTTCCAGTCGCCGACGACGCGCACGGCCTTGGCGGCCGGCGCCCACACGGCGAAGGCGATGCCCTCGACCCCGTCGTGGACGATGGGCCGCGACCCGAGCGCGGCCCAGAGCCGCTCGTGCCGGCCCTCGCCGATGAGGTGCAGGTCGACCTCGCCGAGGGTGGGCCAGAACCGGTACGGGTCGACGACGTCGACGTCGACGGCCTCGTAGCGGACGTGGACGGGATCCGCGGGCCGGGGGGCGCGCGGCACGGGGATCTCGAAGACGCCACCGACGAGGTGGCGGCCCTCGCAGCGCTCGCCGTCGACCTCCATCGACACGGCCTTCGCCTCGGGACGGCGGATGCGGATCACCATCCCGTCGGGGCCGTCGCGGAGGCCGAGGACGGAGTGCGGGTCGTGGTGGAACCCCTCCACCAGGCGTTGCAGGTCGGCGTCGACGTTCATGGCAGCAACCTCCGGATCGCGCCCAGCGGGATGCCCACCCACGTGGGCCGGTAGGCGGTCTCGTAGCCCACCTCGTACACGGCCTTGTCGAGCTCGAACGCCTGGAGCAGCAGCTCGGTGCCCGACTCTCCGGGCAGCACGGCGTCGATCCCCTCGGTGCCGAGGTAGCCCTCGAGGAAGCGGGTGCGGGACCGCTCCTCCCAGTCGGCGACGAGCTCGGCGGAGTCGGGGTCCTCGCCGCGCTCGTGGTGCGCGACCTGGGCGGCGTAGTGGAACGAGCGGAGCATGCCGGCGACGTCGCGCAGCGGCGACGACGGCGCGAGGCGCTCGGCGAGCGGGCGGGCGGGCTCGCCCTCGAAGTCGATGACGTACCAGCCGGCATCGGCCCGCAGCACCTGGCCGAGGTGCAGGTCGCCGTGGATCCGCAGCGCCGGGCCGGGGTCGCGCAGGCGGGCGACCTCGTCGTAGCGGGCCGAGATGCGGTCGGCGGGCACGTGCTCGCGCACGCGGTCGAGCTGGGCGCGGAAGCCGGCGACCCAGGCGTCGACGTGCGCCTCGGTGGTGCCGTACGCGTCGGCGAGGCGTCGGTGGAGCTCGCCGGTGATGGCGCCGAGGCGCTCGGCGTCGGGGCCGAAGTCCCCGCCGCTGGCTGCGCTCTCGAGGTGGTCGGCCATGATCACGCGCAGCGAGGCGAGGGCGAGGTGCCAGCCGTCGCTGGCACCGGTGAGGAACTGCCGGGCGACGGCGAGGTGCTGCACCGTGCCGGCGGCGTCGCCCTCGCGCACGGGGCGCTCGAGCACGCCGTACTGGTCGGGGACGTGGGAGAACCCGGTCTCGACCAGCCGGGCGACGGCGTCGACGTCGGGGTTCTCGCCGGCGTGGATGCGCCGGAACAGCTTGATGATGACGTGCTCGTCGTAGACCACCGACGTGTTCGACTGCTCGACGGCGAGGGGCCGCACGGAGTGCGCCTCGACGTCCGGGGCGATGCGTGAGAGCACCTCGAGCGCGAGCGGCGGGTCGATGAACGCGTCGTAGACCGACACGGGGCCGTCGTCGCCCTCGGCGACGCCGAGCAGCTCGGTGGTCTTGCCGTGCAGGAAGCCGTGCTCCTGGCCGGCGGGACGGCACCCGAGCACCAGCTGGTAGCGGCCGAGGTGGCGGTCGCCGTCGTGGGCGTCGACGAGCAGCCACCACAGCGACGGATCGCCGTCGAGCCACCGCTCGCTGTCGGCGGCGGTCACCGAGTCCGGGGGCCCGTCGTGGTCGTACCACCGCTGGCCGGCCAGGTGGTCGGGCACCAGCGCCAGGATCTGGTCGAGGGTGATCACGGTTCGAGCCTCCCGTCGAGACCCTCGCCGATGCGGTCGTCCTCGGGGTCCACGAGCGTGAACCAGTAGAAGCCGTAGGGCGGGAGGGTGATGAAGTACGGCAGCTCGCCGATGGTGGGGAACGGGATGCGTCCCGTCAGCTCGATCGGGGTGCGGCCGGCGTTGGCCCCGAGCATCAGCTCGCAGGGCTGCGGGAACCGCGACAGGTTGTGCACGCACAGCACCCGGGTGGCGTCGTCCTCGTCCTTCGAGGCCCGCAGGTACGCCAGGACCGAGGGGTTCTCGGCGTGCAGCACCTCGAACGTGCCCGTGCCGAAGACGGGGAACTCCCGGCGGATCTCCAGCATGCGCCTCACCCAGTGGAGGAACGACGACGTGTCGTGCTGCTGGGCCTCGACGTTCACGGCCGAGTAGCCGTAGACCGGGTCCATGATCGCCGGCAGGTACAGCTTCGCCGGGTCGCAGCGGGAGAAGCCGGCGTTGCGGTCGGGCGTCCACTGCATGGGCGTGCGCACGCCGTCGCGGTCGCCGAGGTAGATGTTGTCGCCCATCCCGATCTCGTCGCCGTAGTACATGATCGGGCTGCCCGGCATGGAGTACAGCAGGGCGTGGAACAGCTCGGCCTTGCGGCGGTCGTTCTCGAGCAGCGGGAACAGCCGCCGGCGGATGCCCACGTTGATCTTCATGCGCGGGTCCGCGGCGTACTCGGAGTACATGTAGTCCCGTTCCTCGTCGGTGACCATCTCGAGCGTGAGCTCGTCGTGGTTCCGCAGGAAGATGCCCCACTGGCAGCCGTCGGGGATCTCGGGGGTCTGGGCGAGGATCTCCGTGATCGGGAAGCGCTGCTCCCGCCGCACCGCCATGAACATGCGCGGCATCAGCGGGAAGTGGAAGTTCATGTGGCACTCCTCGCCGTCCGGACCGAAGTAGTCCACGACGTCGGCGGGCCACTGGTTCGCCTCGGCGAGCAGCACCTTCCCCGGGAACTGCGCGTCGACGTTCTTGCGCAGGCGCTGGAGCAGGGCGTGGGTCTCGGGCAGGTTCTCGCCGTTGGTGCCGTCGCGCTCGAACAGGTACGGCACGGCGTCGAGGCGGAACCCGTCGAGGCCGAGGTCCATCCAGAAGCGCACCACGTCGAAGAGCGCCTGCTCGACCTCGGGGTTGTCGAAGTTCAGGTCGGGCTGGTGGTGGAAGAACCGGTGCCAGTAGTACTGCTCGCGCACCGGGTCCCAGCTCCAGTTGGAGTCCTCGGTGTCCGTGAAGATGATGCGGGCCTCGGACCAGCGGTGGTCGTCGTCGGACCACACGTACCAGTCGGCCTTCGGGTTCGTGCGGTCCTGGCGGGACTCCTGGAACCACGGGTGCTGGTCCGAGGTGTGGTTCACGACCATGTCGGAGATCACGCGGATGCCGCGGCGGTGGGCCTGCTCGATGAGCTCGGCCGCGTCGTC
>DASUEE010000062.1:0-3920 GCA_036275235.1 Acidimicrobiales bacterium
GGTCAGGAACACGAGCGGGATCTGCTTCGCCTCGATCGTCCCGAGCTCGGGGATCGAGACCGTGTAGTCGGAGAGGATCTCGAGGAGCAACGCCTCGGTCTCGACCTCGACCCGGTCGACCTCGTCGATGAGCAGCACCACCGGATCGGGCGCGCTGATGGCCTCGAGCAGCGGACGGGTGAGCAGGAACTCGTCGGAGAAGATGTCGCCCGAGAGCTCGTCCCAGTCGTCGCTGCCGGCGTCGTCGCCCTTGCCGGCAGCCTGGATGCGCAGCAGCTGCTTCTTGTAGTTCCACTCGTACAGCGCCTTGGACTCGTCGAGGCCCTCGTAGCACTGCAGGCGGATCAGCCGGGCGCCGGTGAGCTCGGCCACCGACTTCGCCAGCTGCGTCTTGCCGGTGCCCGCCGGGCCCTCGACGAGGATCGGCTTGCCGAGGCGGTCGGCCAGGTAGACGATGCCGGCGATGCCCTCGTCGGAGAGGTAGTCGACCTTCTTCAGGCCCTCACGGACGGCGGCGACGGAGTCGAAGCGGGGCTCGGTCATCCCCCGACCCTACCGGCCCTCTTGACCGAGCGGTCAACTGGGTTGGGGCGACAGAGACCGCCGCTTCGATCGACGCACGGCACCCGCCATCCCGCAGCCGCGTCCCCCAGAGCCGGCGACCGGTGGCAGGCACGGTCGGCGAGCTCGACCCGAGAAGTGACGTCCCCCGGACCTCCTCAGGTCGAGTCGCGAGGACAACTCAAGCTCGACCCGAGACGTGACGGCCCCCGATGCAAACAGGGTCGAGTTCCGCGTGGTTCTGCGAGGCAGCGCGCCGAGCCGGTTCCTCGGAACGGCATCTGCGACCAGCGCGATGTCCGACACACGCGATGCGTCCCGAACCGGCGATCGGAACGGCGGTGGCGCAGGTCGGCGACGTGTGGACGGATCGAGCCCAGGAGGGCGCCGACGGCCCATACGTCCTGCTCGAACGGTCACGCATGGACGGATCGGGACCGCTCGGTCCGGATCCGTCCACACGTCGGCGTGCCCGCCGGAGATGGGCCGATCGCGCCGAGGTCAGCCGATCCATAGCGCACGCGCATCTGCACTTGGAGTCGTCACCGGGCGCCGGTTGGGACACTGTCCGTCGTGTGAACAAGCCCCGTCGGCGCCGGCATCGACGACCCGTCCGCGTGCTGATATCAGCCGCGGGTCTGGCCGGTCCCCCGCACGACGAACTTCTCCGTCGTCAGCTGCCGGAGGCCCATGGGCCCGCGGGCGTGGAGCTTCTGCGTGGAGATGCCGATCTCGGCACCGAAGCCGAACTCCTCGCCGTCGACGAAGCGGGTGGACGCGTTGACCACGACGGCGGCGGCGTCGACCTCGGTGGCGAAGCGGTCGGCCGCAGCGAGGTCGGTGGTGACGATCGCCTCGCTGTGGCCGGTCCCGTGCGCGGCGATGTGGTCGATGGCCTCGTCGAGGGAGTCGACCACGCCGACGGCCAGCTTCAGGTCGAGGAACTCGGTGTCCCAGTCGTCGTCGGATGCGGGCGCGATGCGGGCGACGATCGACCGCGCGCGCTCGTCGCCGAGCAGCTCGACGCCATCGAGCTGCTCGGCTGCCCGGGGCAGGAACGACTCGGCCACCGAGGCGTGGACCAGCAGCTTCTCGGCCGCGTTGCACACGCCGGGGCGCTGGGTCTTCGCGTTCACGAGGATGTCGAGGGCCATGTCGAGGTCGGCCGAGGCGTCGACGTAGACGTGGCAGTTGCCGTCGCCGTCGATGACGAACGGCACGGTGGCGTTGTCGAGGATGCTCTGGATGAGCGCCCGGCCGCCGCGCGGGATGAGGCAGTCGACCAGGCCGCGCAGCCGCATGAACTCGACCGCGGCCTGCCGGCTGACGTCCTCGACCAGCACCAGCGCGTCGGACGGCAGACCGGCCTTGTCGATGCCCTCGCGCAGCGAGCCGGCGATGGCCGTGTTCGACTCGATGGCCGCCGAGGAGCCGCGCAGGAAGGCGGCGTTCCCGGACTTGAGGCACAGGCCGAAGGCGTCGCTGGTGACGTTCGGGCGTGACTCGTAGATGATCGCCACGACGCCGAGCGGCACCCGGACCCGGTTGATGCGCAGGCCGTTCGGGCGGGTCCAGCCCTCGCTGATCTCCCCCACCGGATCGGGCAGGGCGGCGACCTGGCGCAGGCCGGCGGCCATGCCGTCGATGCGGCCCGGGGTGAGGCGTAGGCGGTCGACCAGCGGCGCCGCCATCCCGGCCGCCTCCTCGCGCGCGACGTCGACGGCGTTGGCCTCGAGGATGGCGTCGGTCCGGGCCACGAGCAGGTCGGCGGCAGCGAGCAGCGCCGCGTCCTTCGCCGCCGTCGAGGCCGTGGCCAGCACCCGCGACGCCGCCTTCGCCCGGCGGCCGAGCTGCTCCATGGGGGTCGGATCGGGCGTGTCGGCCATGCCCAAAGCCTAGGGCTGGCCCCGTGGGGCGGGCAGACTCGACAGGTGCACGCCGACACCGCCCTCGACGAGGCGGTCGACGCCTTCTGCGAGGCGCTCGGCCCCCGGGTGCGCGACCTCGCGACCAGCGTCCGCGGGGTCGACGGCGAGGCCGCCGCCGTCGACGTGCAGGTCGAGGCCTACAACCTCGCGATCGCGTTCATCGACGCCGACGGGCTCCACACCGACCCGGAGCTGATGGCGCTGCTGGCCGCGTTCGGACCGCGCTTCGGGGGAAGCCTCGCCCGCTCGACCCCGACCGACGTACGAGCGGCTCGCCTCCTGGCCGGGAGGGCGGCGTTCCTGCACGAGCCCTCCCCGCTCGCCGAGGTGCTCCTCGCCGCCGACGGGCGCGACGGCACGGACCTGGCGAGCCTCTACTACGACCGCTCGCTCGCCATCGCCTTCGCGGTCGCCAGCCTCGACCAGCACACGGCGCCGGTCGAGCTGGCGGCGATCGAGCGCTTCCGGGGACAGCTGCTCGACCGCATCGCCGCCGTGAAGCAGGTGCCCCGCCGCGAGGCAGCGCATGCGGCGGCCACCGCCACCGCGCCCGAGACGGCGGAGGCCGGCGAGCGACCGCCGGCCCGCCCGGTCGACGAGGTGCTGGCCGAGCTGGACGAGCTGATCGGCCTGGACGCCGTGAAGGCCGAGGTCAAGAAGGTGGCCGACCTCACCCGCGTGCAGCTGCTGCGCGCCGAGCGTGGGCTCCCCGTGCTCGAGCAGTCGCGCCACCTCGTCTTCTCCGGCAACCCGGGGACGGGCAAGACCACCGTCGCCCGCCTCCTCGCCGAGATCTACCGGTCCCTCGGCGTGGTCGAGAAGGGGCACCTGGTCGAGGTCGACCGCGCCGGCCTGGTGGCCGGCTTCGTCGGCCAGACGGCGCCGAAGGTCACCGCCGTGTTCGACGAGGCCGACGAGGGCGTGCTCCTGATCGACGAGGCCTACGCCCTCGTGCGAGGCTCGGAGACCGACTTCGGCCGGGAGGCGATCGACACCATCGTGAAGCTGGTCGAGGACCGGCGCGACCGCATCGTCGTGATCATGGCCGGCTACCCGGACGAGATGGCGGCGCTGGTCGCCGCCAACCCGGGGCTCCGCTCGCGCTTCCCGAAGACCATCCACTTCGCCGACTACGACACCGACGAGCTCGTCGCCATCTTCGAGATGACGTGCGACCGGGGCGGCTACCGGCTCACCGAGGACGCCCGGGCCGCCGTCCGCGACCACCTCGACGCCATCCCCCGCACCAAGGGCTTCGGCAACGGGCGGGAGGCTCGCAACCTGTTCGAGGAGGCCGTGGCCCGCCAGGCGTCGCGGATCGTGCAGGTGGAGGGACCGACCGACGACCAGCTCGTCACGCTCGAGGCCGCCGACATCCCCGAGCACGAGCCGGAAGCGGACACGGCACCGTGAAGCGAGCGGCGGCGCTGG
>DASUEE010000063.1:0-2825 GCA_036275235.1 Acidimicrobiales bacterium
GGCTGGCATCGAGGAGAAGCAGGGCCGCCGTGGCGGTACGCTGCGGATCTACACCCTCGAGAACCGGTACGTGGACGCGTCCGGCCACACCGTGGTCACCGAGCGGTGGCGGTTGATCGAGACGGCGAAGACGGTGGAGGCGTGATGGGCGTGCCCGCATCGGTGCAGGCGGGGGACCGCAAGGTCGGCGACGAGGCCGAACCGCTCGTGGTCGGGCCCATCACCCGCACCCACATCGTCCGCTACGCCGGGGCGTCGGGGGACTTCACGCCCATCCACCACGACGAGCCGCTCGCCCAGCAGGTCGGTCTGCCCGGGGTGTTCTCCATGGGGATGATGCAGGGCGGGATGCTCGCCCACCTCGTCGCCGACTGGCTCGGGCTCGCCCACGTGCGCCGGTTCTCGATCCGGTTCGAAGAGCGCGTGTGGCCCGGTGACGAGCTCACCTTCACCGGTCGGGTCGTCGCCGTCGACCAAGCCGACGGGCACGAGCGGGTGACAGTCGAGATCTCCTGCCACACAGATGCCGGCAAGCGGGCCCTGTCGGGCACCGCCGTCGCGGAGTACCCGGCGTGAGCGAGCCCACGGAGACCCTGAGCGACGAGGAGCAGCAGCGTCGCCGGGCCATGGTCGCCGAGCACATGCCCCGGACCCCGTTCATCTCCGGGCTCGGGCTGCAGGTCGAGAAGTTCGAACCTGATGACGTGACCATGCGCCTGCCGTTCCGGGAGGACCTGACCAACGAGGGCGTCTACTATCACGGTGGTGCCATCGCCGGCGCCCTCGACACCTGCGGCGCCCTTGCCGCCTGGTCGAACCACGACTTTGCCAAGGGCGCCCGGGCGTCCACCGTCGGCCTATCGATCCAGTACGTCGGCGCCTGCAAGCGGTCCGACCTCGTCTGCCGGGCCACCACGACGCGACGGGGCAAGGAGCTGATCTTCGTCGACATCGTCGGCGAGGACGAGGCCGGGAACACCGTGGCCCACGCCATCCTCACCTACCGGATCGTCCCATGACCGCTCCACTGCGCTTCGACGTCATGCAGGGCGGTCTGCCGTTGCGGGATGCGGGCCGGTTCGCCGCGGCAGCCGCCGATGCAGGGTTCTCCGGGGTTGTCTTCACCGAAGGCGGCCGCACGGCCTACCTCAGCTGTGCGGTGGCGGCGACCACCGCCGACATCGACCTGTTGACCGGTGTGGCGGTGGCCTTCCCGCGCAGTCCGATGGTCACCGCGGAGATCGCGTGGGAGCTGAACGAAGCCACCAACGGACGGTTCCGCATCGGGCTCGGCACCCAGGTCCGGGCCCACATCGAACGTCGCTACAGCAGCGAGTTCGCCCCTCCCGGTCCGAGGCTGCGCGAGTACGTCCTGGCCATGCGGGCGATCTTCCGGGCGTTCCGCGGCGAGGAGCGACTGGCCTTCGAGGGCGACTTCTACCGGTTCGATCTCCTGCCCAGCCAATGGTCGCCCGGACCGATCCAGGCGCCGGATCCCACCATCGACGTGGCCGCCGTCAACCCGTGGATGCTCCGGATGGCCGGCGAGGTCGCCGACGGTGTGCACGTCCACCCGCTGAACAACCCCGTCTACCTCCGGGAGACGGTGCTGCCGAACATCCGGGCCGGGGCCGAACGGGCCGGCCGGGCGGTCGAGGACGTCGCGGTCATCGTGCCGGCGTTCCTCGCCCCCGGGGACGACGAGGCCGAGCGGGCCCCCTGGCGGGAGATGGCCCGGATGCAGGTCGCCTTCTACGGATCCACGCCGAACTACGCGTTCATCTTCGACCAGCTGGGCTTCGAGGGCACTACCCAGCGGATCCGCGAGCGGCAGAAGGCCGGCGACCTCCAGGGCATGGCCGCAGTGATCTCCGATGACCTGCTGGAGCACTTCGTCACCACGGGGCCCTGGGATGAGATGGCCGACCGCATCCACGAGCGGTACGACGGGATGGCCACGCGGGTGGTCAACTACTTCGCCGGCTTCTCCTGGATGAAGAGTCCCGAGACACTCGGTCGCTGGGCCGAGGTCGCAAGCGCACTTTCGGCCGGTGGCTGATCGAGGCGCGAGATAGCGGCGCCACCATCGCGGCGGGTCAGGACGGCTCGGCCACCGACGTGGCGACGTCCTTGGCCCAGCCGTAGTCGGCCTTGCCGTTGGGCGCCCGCCGGACCTGGTCGACCACGACGATCGACTTCGGGATCTTGTAGCCGGAGAGGGCCGAGCGCAGCCACCCCCGGAGCTCGTCGCCGTCCGGGGGACGGGCGGCGCCGGTGCCGACCACGGCCACGATCTGCTGGCCGAGTCGCTCGTGGGGGACACCCACGACGAGGCAGTCGTCCACGGCCTCGTGGCGCTTGAGCGCCTCCTCGACCTCCTCCGGGTAGATCTTCTCGCCCCCCGAGTTGATGCAGTTCGACCCCCGCCCGAGCAGGGTGATGGTGCCGTCGGCCTCCACCGTCGCCCAGTCGCCGGTGAGCGCGTAGGAGGTGCCGTCGATCTGGCGGAACGTGCGAGCCGTCTTCTCCTCATCCTTGTAGTAGCCGTAAGCCGCGGATGCCGAGGCGAGCAGACCGGGCTCCCCGGAGCCGGGCTCGACGTCGCGGTCGTCGGGCGTCAGCACCCGGGTGGTCGGCGCCAGCTGGAACTTGGCTGTCTCGACGTGGGTGCCCCGGGCCGCGGCCGTGACCGCGTACCCACCGCCCTCGGTGGAGCCGAGGGCATCGATGAGGAACGCATCGAGCCGGGACGTGAGGCCGTCTTTGATCTCGGCGCTCCACATCGCCCCGGAGGACACGATGGTCTCGACGCTGGACAGGTCGAG
>DASUEE010000064.1:0-4333 GCA_036275235.1 Acidimicrobiales bacterium
GTCGCGGTGGGCGGCCTCGGTGGGCCGGGGGAGGTAGGCGAAGCGGTGGCGGCGGGCCACCTCCTCGGCGAGCACGTCGAGGCCGACGCCGCCGAGCTTGGTCGTGGTGCCGGTGAAGAACTCGTCGACGAGGTCCTGGGCCAGGCCCACGGCCTCGAACACCTGGGCCCCGGTGTAGGACGCCACCGTCGAGATGCCCATCTTGGACATGATCTTCAGCACGCCCTTGGTGCAGGCCTTGATGTAGTTGCGGTGGGCCTTGCGCTTGTTCCCGTCGGCGATGACGCCCTGGTCGATGAGGTCGTCGATGGTCTCGAAGGCCAGGTACGGGTTGATCGCCGTGACGCCGTAGCCGACGAGCAGCGCCATGTGGTGCACCTCGCGGGCGTCGCCGCACTCGAGGACCAGGCCGACCTGCGTGCGGGTCTTCTCCCGGATCAGGTGGTGGTGCACGGCCGACGCCAGCAGCAGCGACGGGATCGGTGCGAGCTCGCTGTTCGAGTGGCGGTCGGAGAGCACGATGATCTTGGCGCCGTCGGCGATCGCGTCGGACACCTTGTGGAACACGTCGTGGATCGCCCGGCGCATGCCCTCGCCGCCCTCGGCCACCGGGTAGAGGCCGTCGATGGCGAAGGGCCGGAAGCCCGCCATGTCGCCGTCCTCGTCGATGTAGAGGATCTTGGCGAGCTCCTCGTTGTCGATGATCGGCGTCGGCAGGACGATCTGGCGGCACGACGCCGCCGTCGGCTCGAGCAGGTTCCCCTCCGGCCCGAGGGTGGTCTGCATCGAGGTCACCTGCTCCTCGCGGATGGCGTCGAGCGGCGGGTTCGTCACCTGGGCGAACTGCTGGGTGAAGTAGTCGAAGAGGAGGCGGCTGCGGTCGGACAGCACGGCGACGGGCGTGTCGGTGCCCATCGACCCGATGGGCTCGGCGCCGTTCGCCGCCATCGGGGCGAGGATGATCTTGAGCTCCTCGCTCGTGTACCCGAACACCCGCTGGTGCTTCACCACCGACGCGTGCTGCGGGGTGAGGAGGAAGCGGGGCGGCAGGTCCTCGAGGCGCACGAGGCCGGCGTGGATCCAGTCCTCGTAGGGCTCGGCCTCGGCCAGCGTGCGCTTGATCTCGTCGTCCTCGACGATGCGACCCTGCGCGGTGTCCACCAGGAACATGCGGCCCGGCTGGAGCCGGCCCTTGCGCACGACCGTCGACGGGTCGATGTCGAGCACGCCGACCTCGGACGCCATGACGACCAGCCCGTCCTCGGTGACCCAGTAGCGGGAGGGGCGCAGCCCGTTGCGGTCGAGGACGGCGCCGATGACCGTGCCGTCGGTGAAGGCGATCGAGGCGGGGCCGTCCCAGGGCTCCATCAGGGAGGCGTGGTACTGGTAGAAGGCCCGCTTCCAGTCGGGCATCGTCTCGTGGTTCTCCCACGCCTCGGGCACCATCATCAGCACCGCGTGGGGCAGGGAGCGGCCGGCCAGGTGGAGCAGCTCGAGGCACTCGTCGAAGCGGGCGGTGTCGGACGCCCCTGCGGTCATGATCGGGAACGCCTTCGGGAGGTCGTCGCCGAACGCGTCGGAGGCGAACGTGCCTTCGCGCGCCCGCATCCAGTTCTCGTTGCCCTGGACGGTGTTGATCTCGCCGTTGTGGGCGATGACGCGGTAGGGGTGGGCGAGGGGCCACGACGGGAACGTGTTCGTCGAGAACCGGGAGTGCACCAGCGCGAGGGCGGTGGTGTAGCGCTCGTCGGTCAGGTCCGGGAAGAACTCCTGGAGCTGGGGCGTGGTGAGCATGCCCTTGTAGACGATGGTGCGGCCCGAGAGGCTCGGGAAGTACACGCCCTCCACCTCGTGCTCGAGGCGCTTGCGCAGGATGAACGTGCGGCGCTCGAGGTCGAGCCCCTCGAGCGGGGCGTCCTCCGGGCCGGCGACGAAGAGCTGGCGGAAGGTCGGCTCGGCGTCCTGGGCGAAGCGGCCGATCATCGAGTCGTCGATGGGCAGGTCGCGCCAGCCGAGGACGCGCAGGCCCTCGCTGTCGACGATCTTGGCGATGGCGTCGGCGGCCTTGTCGGCGGCGCCGGCGTCCTTCGGGAGGAACCCGATGCCCACGGCGTACTGACCGGCCGGCGGCAGCTCGAACCCGCACACGGCGCGGAACAGCTCGTCGGGGATCTGGGTGAGGATGCCGGCGCCGTCGCCGACGTTGTCCTCGGCGCCGGTGGCGCCCCGGTGGTCGAGGTTGCACAGCGAGTCGAGGCCGCGCCGGACCATGGCGTGGGTCCGCCGGCCGTGCATGTCGACCACGAAGGCCACGCCGCAGGCGTCGTGCTCGAAGGCAGGGTCGTAGAGACCCTGCTTCGCAGGAGGGTGGATCATCGATTTCGTCCCGTGGAGAGTCGAACAGGGTTCAGGCTCTGCACGTGGGACGTCGTTGGCCCACTCGCAGCGCCGCCAGGGTAGTGGCGACGTCTGCGAGCTCGGAAACCCGTTGGGGTGCGGCGTGCTTGGCCTAGGTTGTTAGGTCTGCTTTACTAGCTCGCCGTGACCACGAACCGGACCACCGCTCTCGCCCTCGCCACGCTTCTCGCCCTGCCCGTCGGCCTCGCCGCCTGCGGGGACGACGACGGCACGGTTGCTCCCACCGAGACCCCCGCAGCGGAGGACGGTGTCGCCGCCGACGAGGGCGGGTACGGCTCCGGGTGCCGCCCGGTGGGCGAGGACCTCGAGGGCGACGCCACCGAGACCGTCGACGTCCGGCTCGACGACTACGCCTTCATCCCGCCGGAGTTCGAGGTCGCCGCCGGCGTCGTCACGTTCGCGGCAGAGAACGTGGGCGAGGAGTCCCACGAGCTCGCCTTCCTGCCCGGCGGCGGCGACGTCCCGCGCACGGAGGACGGTGCGCCCGACGAAGAGGCCCTCGCCGAGGCCGGCGCGTTCGAGCTCGAGGCCTTCCCGGCCGGCGAGACCTGCAACGCCACCTACGAGCTCGAGGCGGGCGAGTACACGCTGTTCTGCATCGTGGTCGCCGAGGACGGCGAGACCCACCTCGAGAAGGGCATGGTCGGCTCCCTCACGGTGGGCTGACCGCTGCTCACCCTTCGAGCAGGGCGGCGGCGACGGTGGCGCCGAGGTTCCAGCACGCGTCCCGGGCTTCCCCGTCGGGCGTGTCGAGCACCCGGACGTGCTCGGCGACCTGGCGCCACCCGAGCCCGGTCGTGATCTTGCCGATGTCCCGCAGCGCGCCGTCGACGTCGTTGTTCCCGTGCACCGCCACGCCGAACGGGCGGCCACGGGTCTCCTCGAGGCAGGGGTAGTAGATCGTGTCGAAGAAGTGCTTGAGGGCGCCGGCCATCGTCCCCAGGTTCGCCGGCGTGACGAGCACGTAGCCGTCGGCCGCCAGCACGTCGGCGGCGGTGCAGGAGAGCGCAGCGGCCGTGACGACCTCCACGTCGTCGAGCCCGTCGGCGCCGCCGCCCTCGACGACGGCGGTCGTCATCGTGTGCACTGACGGCGAAGGCGTGTGGTGGACGATCAGCAACCGGCCCATGCGCCCCAGTATCGGAAATTTCGTTCCTCAGTCAGGCGAGGCCTGACTGAGGAACGACAGATCCACGTCGTCGGCCGGCTCGTCTACCGTCTCGACCGGCTTCCCCCGAGCTCCGACCTCGTGGAGGAAGCCGTGTCCGAAGAGCTGCTCGCTGTCGCTCGGATCCTCGCTCGCCAGCAGAGCGTCATCACCACCGCACAGGCCGAATCGGTCGGCATCGGACGGGAGCGTTGCCAGAGCCTCGTGCGCCAGTGCGTCTGGGAACACGTCGACCACGGGATCTATGGACCGGCCGGCGTCCCGCTGACGTGGCGGCGTCGTCTGGCGATCGCCCTGCTCCTCGCGCCGGAGGGCTCGCTGGCATCGCACCGATCCGCAGGTGCGCTCCTTCGCGCCGGTGGTTTCACGAGCCCGAAGCCGGAGATCACCATCCCGCGCGGCTCGACCCTCAGGCGCCCGTGGCTGATCGTCCACGAGTCGAAGGACCTCCACCTTGCTGACCGCCGCCGCGTCGACGGGATCGCGTGCACGGGGCCGAGACGCCTGGCGATGGACCTCGGCTCGGTGGTCTCCCCGAAGCGCTACCGCCAGGCCATCCGGGAGCTCCGGTCCCAGCACGGCGTGGAGTTCGAGGTGCTGCTGCGTACGTACCTGCGCCACAAGCGCCAGGGTCGCAACGGCGGCGCCGCGCTGCGGGACTGGCTCGACCGGTACGTCGACACCGGTGGCATCTCCGAGTCCGGACTGGAACAGGTCGCGCTGGACGCCTTCCTCGATGCCGGTGTC
>DASUEE010000065.1:0-2661 GCA_036275235.1 Acidimicrobiales bacterium
GCCCCGAGGTGGTGGCGACGCTGCCCGAGCGCCTGCAGGAGCTGCTCGGCTACGGCATCTACCCGCCCTTCGTCGGCTACGTCGACGGGCGCCACCCCCGGCGCTTCCTGCCGCAGCCCTAGGGGCGGTCCTCGGCGAGGAGCTGCACCGCCGCCGTGCACGCATCGCCGGCGACCAGCTCGACCGCCTCGTCGATCCCGGCCAGCACCAGAAGCTCGAGGACCCGTGGCGGCGCCACGACGCGCACCCGGCCGCCCAGCCGGCGCAGGCCGAGGCAGGCGCGAGCGACGTCGTCGAGGGCGCCCAGGTCCGGCTCGTCTCCCACCGGCACCACGAACGTCGGGTCACCCATGCCGGGATGGACGGGGCCGCCCCCAGGATCTCATCGGCGTCGGAGGAGTAGACCCTTCGCATGCCTGACGCCTTCATCATCGACGCGGTCCGCACCCCCCGGGGGATCGGCAAGCAGGGGAAGGGCTCGCTCGCCCACCTCCACCCCGGCCACCTCGGCCGCACCGTCCTCGAGGCGCTGCGAGACCGCAACGGCTTCGACACCGCCGACGTCGACGACATCGTCTGGGGCACCAGCGCGCAGAGCGGCCCCCAGGGTGGCGACCTCGGCCGCATGTCGGCGCTGGATGCCGGCTACGACATCAAGGCGTCGGGCGTCACCCTCGACCGCTTCTGCGGCTCCGGCATCACGGCCAACAACATCGCCGCCCACGGGATCATGGCCGGCATGGACGATCTCGTCATCGGTGGCGGCACCGAGATGATGTCGATCAAGCACAAGGGCATGCTCCCGATGGGCGCCGGCAACGCCCACCTCCAGGAGCTGCACCCGCAGTCCCACCAGGGCGTGTGCGCCGACGCCATCGCCACGCTCGAGGGCATCCCCCGCGAGGCCCTCGACGCCCACGCCGCCGAGTCGCAGCGCCGGGCCGCCATCGCAATCGACGAGGGCCGCTTCGACAAGAGCCTGACCCCGGTCCTGAACCTCGACGGCAGCGTCGCCCTCGACCACGAGGAGTTCCCCCGCCCCGGCACGACGGCCGAGTCCCTGGCGCAGCTGCCGCCGAGCTTCCCGCAGCTGGCCGACTACCGGCACGAGGACAACCCGACCTTCCGCGAGCTCATCAACATGCGGTACCCGGACCTCGAGATCGAGCACGTGCACCACGCCGGCAACTCCTCGGGCGTCGTCGACGGCTCGGCCGCCATCCTCTGGGCGAGCGAGCAGTACGCGAAGGCGCACGGCCTCACGCCCCGCGCCCGAGTGGTGGCCACGGCCACGATCGGCGACGACCCGACCCTCATGCTCAACGCGCCCGTGCCCGCCGCCCGGAAGGTGCTCGAGCGGGCCGGCATGACCGTCGACGACATCGACCTGTGGGAGGTCAACGAGGCCTTCGCGGTCGTGTCCGAGAAGTTCCAGCGCGACCTCGACCTCGACCGCGAGAAGGTCAACGTCAACGGTGGCGCCATGGCCCTGGGCCACCCCATCGGCGCGACCGGCGCGATCCTCATCGGCACCGTGCTCGACGAGCTCGAGCGGCGCGACCTGCAGACCGGCCTGATCACGATGTGCACCGGCGGCGGCATGGCGCCCGCGATCATCATCGAGCGCGTCTGAAGGAGCGCATCCGCAGGGACCGATGAGTCCGGCGGGCGCCGACCGTCGAAGTGGTGGAGACTGGCGCGGCTGCGCGCACGGAGGACCGCCATGACGACCATCGACATCCCCGCCGACCTCGACCCGTCGTTGAAGGCGGCGTTCGAGGAGCACCGGCGCGCGCTCACGGGCTACTGCTACCGGATGCTCGGATCGCCGTCGGAGGCCGACGACGCCGTGCAGGACACCCTGCTCAAGGCGTGGCAGTCCTTCCACCGGTTCGAGGGCCGGTCGTCGCTGCGGTCGTGGCTCTTCCGCATCGCCCACAACGTGTGCATCGACATGCACCGCAGCCCGCAGCGCCGCGCCCGGCCGATGGAGATGGGGCCCTCGCAGCGGCCGGACGACATCGTCCTCGGCCCGCAGCTCGAGGAGAACCTGTTCCTGCAGCCGGTGCGCGACGAGGCCGTGCTCGACCTCGACGGCGACCCGGCCGACGTCGCCACCGCGCGGGAGTCGATCCGCCTCGCGTTCGTCGCGGCGCTGCAGCACCTCCCACCGAGGCAGCGGTCGGCGCTGCTCCTCTGCGACGTGCTGCGCTGGCCGGCGGCCGACGTGGCCGAGCTGCTCGAGACCACCACCGCGTCGGTGAACAGCGCGCTGCAGCGGGCGCGCGCCACGCTCGAGGCCAAGCGCGGAGAACCCCTCGACGCCCGGCTCGATCCCGAGCACGAGGCGCTCCTCGTCCGCTACGTCGAGGCGTTCGAGGCCTACGACATCCCCGCGGTGGTCCAGCTCATGCGAGACGACGCCGTCCTGTCGATGCCGCCGTGGCCCCACTGGATCCAGGGTCGCGACGACGTGGGCGCGTGGATGCTCGGGCCGGGCATCGGGTGCAAGGGCTCGACGCTCATCCCGATCGACGTCAACGGCACCGCCGGCTACGCCAGCTACAAGCCGGCGCCGTCCGGCCGGCTCGAGCCGTGGGCGATCCAGGTCATCGAGGTGGCCGGCGGGCGGATCACGGCTCACCACAACTTCATCGGCAC
>DASUEE010000066.1:0-3045 GCA_036275235.1 Acidimicrobiales bacterium
AGACCGAGGGCGGCGACGGCCGGGTCGTCCTCGACAAGGGGACCTGCAGCTTCGACGGCTGACCGCCGGGGTTCAGATTCGGTACAGGCGGGGGTTGCCCGTAGCGTGGGCAACCCCCGTCGCGCCGATCCAGGAGGTCCCCGTGGTCATCGACGAGAAGCTCGAGAGCGTCATCCGCGAGGTCGTCGACCGGAACCCCGGCGAGACCGAGTTCCACCAGAGCGTCCGTGAGGTGCTCGAGTCGCTCGGCCCCGTGGTCACCAAGCACCCGGAGTTCCTCGAGCACAAGGTGATCGAGCGCATCTGCGAGCCGGAGCGACAGATCATCTTCCGGGTGCCGTGGCAGGACGACCAAGGTCGGATCCAGATCAACCGCGGCATGCGGGTGGAGTTCAACAGCGCCCTCGGTCCCTACAAGGGCGGCCTGCGGTTCCACCCGTCGGTGTACCTCGGGATCATCAAGTTCCTGGGCTTCGAGCAGATCTTCAAGAACGCGCTGACCGGCATGCCCATCGGCGGGGGCAAGGGAGGCTCGGACTTCGACCCGAAGGGTCGCTCCGAGTCCGAGATCATGCGCTTCTGCCAGAGCTTCATGACCGAGCTCTACCGCCACCTCGGCGAGTACACCGACGTCCCGGCCGGCGACATCGGCGTCGGCACGCGCGAGATCGGCTTCCTCTTCGGGCAGTACAAGCGGATCACCAACCGCTACGAGTCCGGCGTGCTCACCGGCAAGGGCCTGCACTGGGGCGGCGCCCTCGTGCGCACCGAGGCCACCGGCTACGGCGCGGTGCTGTTCGCGGAGGAGATGCTCAGGGCGCGCGGCGAGGACCTCGACGGGCGGACCTGCGTCGTGTCCGGCTCGGGCAACGTGGCCATCTACGCCATCGAGAAGGTCCACCAGCTCGGCGGCACCGTGGTGGCCTGCTCGGACTCCAACGGCGTCGTCCACGACCCCAAGGGCATCGACCTCGACCTGCTGAAGCAGATCAAGGAGGTCGAGCGCGGACGCGTCGTCGAGTACGCCGAGCGCCGTGGTTCGGCCACCTACAGCGAGCGCGGCTCGATCTGGGACATCCCCTGCGACGTCGCCCTCCCGTCGGCCACCCAGAACGAGCTCACCGGCCGCGACGCCAAGCGCCTCGTCGAGAACGGCTGCATCGCCGTGTCGGAGGGGGCGAACATGCCCTCCACCCCCGAGGCCGTCGACGTCTTCCACCAGGCCGGCGTCGCGTTCGGCCCGGGCAAGGCGGCGAACGCCGGTGGCGTCGCCACCTCGGCGCTCGAGATGCAGCAGAACGCCAGCCGTGACTCCTGGACGTTCGCCCACACCGAGGAGCGCCTGGCCGAGATCATGCGCTCGATCCACGACACCTGCTACGCCACCGCCGAGGAGTACGGCGCGCCGGGCAACTACGTGACCGGTGCCAACATCGCCGGCTTCATGAAGGTGGCCACCGCCATGGAGGCCCTCGGCCTGGTCTGAGCCCACGGCCCGGACGGCGGCTGGCAGGATGCGCCGATGAGCGACACGCGCATCGAGGTCAGCCGGGCGATCGCAGCGGAGCCGTCCGCCATCTTCGACGTGGTGCGCAGCCCCGAGGGCCACGTCGCCATCGACGCCTCCGGGATGCTCATGTCGGCCACGGGCGAGCCGGCCACCGCGGTCGGCGACGAGTTCGTGGTGCACATGGACCGCGAGGCGCTCAACGACTACCCGCTCGGGCTCTACGACGTCATCGTGCGCATCGTCACCTACGAGCCGGACCGCGAGGTCGCCTGGACCATCGACGGCCAGCTGAAGCCGCCGATCGGGCACGTCTACGGCTACCGCCTCGAGCCGATCCCGCAGGGGACGATGGTGACCTCGTACTACGACTGGTCCGACATCCACCCGCAGTGGGCGGAAGCCGACATCTTCCCGATCATCCCGGAGTCGGCGCTGCGGGCGACGCTCGGCATCCTCGCCCGGACGGTGGCGCCGGGCGTGCCCCGCCCGGCCCTCGACTAGCCCGTTCTGGGATACCGATCCCCGCGCATGCGGGGGATCGGCACCCCAGAACGGACGTCAGCCGTAGTAGGTGGCGAGGTAGCGGTCGAGCGCCTCGCGGATGGCGGCGAAGTGCTCGTCGTGGCGCGGCCGGAGGAGCCCGAAGCGCTGCTCGGCCGTGGCCACCCACTCGGTGGTGATGGCGTCGACGGCGCCGACGGCGACCGTGAGCCGGGTGCCCCGGGTCTCGAGCCGGAGGTGGCCCCGATCCGGGTCGGTCCCGGTGACGCGGAAGCCCGCCGACGGGAGGCAGCGCTGCAGCGCGTCGTAGACCACGGGGAACGGGTGGCCGACGACGTGGACCTCGGAGCGGGCGCCCACGTCAGAAGAGCCGGAGCTCGCTGGACTCGATGCCGCGCAGCTCGTCGTAGGAGACCTCGACGCACGTGATGCCGCGGTCGGCGGCGAGCACCTTGGCCTGGGGCTTGATCTGCTCGGCCACGAAGACGCCCCGCACCGGTGCCAGGCGCGGGTCCTTGTTGAGGAACCCGAGGTAGCGGGTGAGCTGCTCGACGCCGTCGATCTCCCCGCGGCGCTTGACCTCGACCGCGACCGCCACCCCCTCGGCGTCGCGGCACAGCAGGTCGACCGGACCGATGTCGGTGGGGTACTCGCGCCGGACCAGCCGGAAGCCGGCGCCGATCGCCTCGCAGCGCTCCGAGAGCAGCGCCTGAAGGTGGGCCTCGACCCCGTCCTTCTGCAGGCCGGGTTCGATGCCGAGGTCCGCCTCGGTGTCGGAGTGGACCTGCTCGATCGTGATCTCGAGCTCCTCGCCCTTCGCCGAGCGGACCAGCCAGCGGTCCGCCTCCTCGGTGATCGAGCAGGGCGGGTTCATCCAGTTCAGGGGCTTGTACGCGCGGTCGTCGGAGTGGATCGAGATCGAGCCGTCGGCCTTCACGAGCAGGAGCCGGTCGGCCGTGGGGAGGTGGGCCTGGAGGCGGCCGCGGTAGTCCACGGAGCAGCGGGCGATCACGAGGCGCACGGGGGTCGAGGGT
>DASUEE010000067.1:0-11427 GCA_036275235.1 Acidimicrobiales bacterium
GTGCCGTCGACGAAGCGCACCCCGTGGCCTGTCGCTGCGAGGTGGCGGGCCAGGGCGAGGTCCTCGAGCAGCGCCGAGCGCACCGACTCGAAGCCGCCGGCGGCCAGCAACCGCTCGCGGTCGACCACCATGCACTGCCCGTTGGCCATCGTCCGCTCGGGCCGCCCGGCAGCGGCGCCCGGCGGGCCCAACCGGTAGACGAGCGTGGTCAGCATCGAGGGGTGCAGCCACCGCTCGCCGACGTCCCTGGCGTCGACGCGGGCGGCGACCGACACGGCCGTGTCGCCCCCCAGCGCGCCCACCGCGGCGGCGAGGAAGCCGGGGTGCGCCCGGGTGTCGGCGTCGACGAACACGATCGCCGGCGTGGTGGCAGCGCGGAGGCCCACGGCGAGCGCGTGCGCCTTGCCGGCCCAGCCGTCGGGCAGCGGACCGGCGTCGACCACCCGAGCGCCGACGGACTCGGCGACGGCTCGCGTGCCGTCGGTCGATCCGTCGTCGACCACGAGCACGTCGGCGCCCTCGGCGACCAGCGACGACACGCAGGGTCCGATCCTCTCCGCCTCGTCGCGCGCCGGCACCACCACCGTGACGTCGCGGGTCGGATGCCGACCGTGCGCGCCCAGCGGCGGTTCGGCTCGCGCCGCTCGTGCCAGGCGCGTGGCCGCCACCGCGACGAGCGAAGCCCGCAGCAGGCGCATCGGCCGGAGACCTGGGCGCGGCGGCACGGGGACCAGGCTACGGTCGCCGTCGATGGCGACGTCTGCGCCCGCCCGTCCCCTGGACGCCTTCGGGCCCCGGTCCTGGTGCCGGCCGGAGCTGGTGAGCGCGGGGCGCCTGCCCATGCGGGCCACCGCCTACCCGTTCCCCGACGAGGACTCCGCCGCCGTCGGCGACCGGGAGGCGTCCCCGTGGTTCCACCGCCTCGACGGCGAGTGGCGGTTCCGGCTCCGGACCCGGCCCGAGGACGTCGACGCCGACGACCTCGTCGGCAGCACCGACGGTGACGGGTGGCTGCCCTTCACCGTCCCCGGTCTGTGGACCGTGCACCCGGACGTCGACGACTGGCCGCAGTACACGAACGTGCGGATGCCCTTCGTCGCCGAGCCGCCAGACGTGCCCGAGGACGACCCCACCGGCGTGCACCGCCTCTCGTTCCGCCTCCCCCGGGGGTGGGCCGACCGACGCACGGTGCTGCACGTCGGCGGCGCCGAGAGCTGCCTGTTCGTGTTCTGCAACGGCGAGCCGGTCGGCATGGGCAAGGACTCGCGCCTCCCGCAGGAGTTCGACCTCACGCCGCACCTGCGTCGCGGTGAGAACGACCTCGCCCTCGTCGTCGTCCGGTGGTCCGACGGGACGTGGCTCGAGGACCAGGACCACTGGTTCCACGGGGGCCTCCACCGGGAGGTGTTCCTGTACTCGACGGCATCCGTCCACCTCGCCGACGTGGCCGTGCGCGCCGAGCTCGACGAGGACCTCGAGACCGGTCAGCTCCACCTGTCCGCGAGGGTCGACGGTGTCTGCGACCCCGGCTGGCGGATCGAGGCGAGCCTCCTCGACCCCGGCGGTCGGGCCGTCGTCGCGCAACCGCTGAGCGCGGACGTGCCGGTCTTCGACCGCTCGAGCGTGGCGGCCGAGGAGATCAGCGCCTACCTCCACACCGGTCGGGTCCAGATCTCGGAGTCGTTCGACGACGTCGCCCCCTGGTCCGCGGAGGATCCGGCGCTGCACACGCTCGTCGTGTCGCTGGTCGGTCCGGACGGCGCGCTGTCGGAGGCGACGTCGGTGCGGGTCGGCTTCCGGCGGGCAGAGGTCGTCGACCGCGAGCTGCTGCTCAACGGGTACCCGGTCCTGATCCACGGCGTGAACCGCCACGACCACGACCCGGACACCGGCAAGGTCGTGTCCGAGGAGACGATGTGGACCGACGTCGTGCTGATGAAGCAGCACAACGTCAACGCCGTCCGCACCGCGCACTACCCGAACGACCCGCGGTTCCTCGCCCTCTGCGACGAGCTGGGTCTGTGGGTGATCGACGAGGCGAACGTCGAGTCGCACGCCCGGCTGGCGAGCCTCGCCCACGACCCGCGCTACGCGGCGGCGATCCTCGACCGGATCGTCCGCATGGTGGTGCGCGACCGCAACCACCCGTCGGTGTTCGCGTTCTCGCTCGGGAACGAGTCCGGGGACGCCGCGATCTTCGAGGCGGCCGCCGCCTGGCTGCGTCGCACGGATCCCTCGCGGCTGGTGCACTACGAGGGGGCGTGCCACGGGCCGTGGGACGCCGACGGGTCGGGGGACGCCGGCCCCGCCACCGACCTCGTGTGCCCGATGTACCCCTCGATCGACGGCATCGCCGCCTGGGCCGAGCGCACCGAGGGCACCGACGAGCAGCGCCCGCTGATCATGTGCGAGTTCAGCCACGCCATGGGCAACTCCAACGGGAGCCTCGCCGACTACTGGGCCGTCATCGAGACCACCGATGGCCTGCAGGGCGGGTTCATCTGGGACTGGGTCGACCAGGGCCTGCGTGCCGTCGATGCCGAGGGTCGGGAGCACTGGGCCTACGGCGGGCACTTCGGCGAGGAGCGCCACGACGCCACCTTCTGCTGCAACGGGCTGGTGTGGCCCGACCGCACGCCGAAGCCCGGGCTGCTCGAGTACGCCTACCTCACGGCGCCGGTGCGGTTCCGGGCCAGCGACCTGAAGCGCGGGCGGGTCGTGGTCGTGAACATGCAGGACTGGCGGGACGTGTCCGGGTTCGGCGGCGAGTGGGACGTGCGCGTGGACGGCGCCGTGGTCGGTTCGGGGACCTTCGAGCTGCCGGAGCTCCCCGGCGGGTTCGAGGCCACGGTCGAGATCGACCTCCCGACGGTCGACGTCCCGCCCGGCGCCGAGGCGCACCTCGACCTCCGCTGCGTGCTCACCGAGGAGGTGCCGTGGGCACCACGGGGCCATCGGGTGGCCTGGCAGCAGTTCGCCCTCCCGGAGTCGAAGCAGCATCGGGCCACGGGTTCGACCGGCGCCTCGGGAGGCGTCGAGCTGGAGCTCGGCGAGGGTCGGGTGGTCGCCGGGGGGACGGAGGTCCGCTGGGACCCGGACGCCGCTGCGCTGGTGGACGTGGTCCTCGACGGTCGGTCGCTGCTCGCCGCCCCGGTGACGGCCAGCCTCTGGCGGGCGCCCACCGAGAACGACGGACGGCGCCTCGACGAGAGCCCGGGCGGGCACCGCGCGGTCGAGCGCTGGCGGGCGCTCGGGCTCGACCGCATCGAGGTCGAAGGGGTGAAGGCCACGGCCCGGCGCCAGCCCGACGGGACCGCGCAGGTGACCCTTCGCCGCCGCCTCCGCCTGCCTGGCCTCGACCAGTCCGTGGACCTCCGCGAACGGCTGGTGGTCCGGCCGGACGGCACGGTCGTCGTGCAGGACGAGCTGGCGCTGCCGCGGTCGCTCGACGACCTCCCCCGCATCGGTGCCCGCTTCGAGGTCCCCGCCCGGCTCGACCTGCTCGAGTGGTACGGGCGGGGCCCGCTCGAGACCTACCCCGATCGCGAGAGCAGCGAGCAGCTCGGTCGCTGGCGGTCACGGGTCGCCGACCAGTACGTCGCCTACGTGCTCCCGCAGGAGCACGGCGCCCACACCGACACGCGATGGTTCACGCTCACCGACGGCCCGCTCGCCGAGGGCGGCTCGGGCGTGCTCGTCTCCTCGACCGACCGGCTGGACCCGTTCACGTTCAGCGCGCGGCACCACCACGACGCCGATCTCGTCGCCGCCACCACGACGGCCGAGCTGCGCATGAGCCCGACCATCGAGGTGCACGTCGACCTCACGGTGCGCGGGCTGGGGACCGGCGCGTGCGGCCCGGACACCCTGGCCCCCTACCAGGTCACCGGTGGTCCGGCCCGGTGGTCGTGGGCGCTGCGGCCGGTGCGGCCGGGCGACGACGTGGCCGCCGTCGCCCGGACGATCCGCACCGGCTGATCCACGGGGTCAGCCCTGGGCGCTGTTGTCCGGGGCGGCCGAGATCGCCTCCACGAGCCGGCCGACGAGCTTCTCGTCCGCGGTGCGGGCGATGTCGGCCTGGCTGACCATGCCGACGACGTCGTTGCCGTCGATCACCGGCAGCCGGCGCACGGCGTGCTCCTTCATCGTGGTGATCGCCTCGTCGATGCTGTCGTCGGCCCCGATGGTGACGACCTCGCGGCCGTCGAGCAGGTCGCCTGCGCGGCAGCTGCTCGGGTCCTTGCCCTTGGCGAGCACCTCGACCGCCAGGTCGCGGTCGGTGATGACGCCCTGCAGGCGGTTCTCCTCGTTGCAGACGACGACGGCGCCGATCTGGTCCTTCGCCAGCGCCTTGGCGATGTCGACGACGGTGTCGTCGACCTTCATGATCCGGGGGTTCGAGCTCATGATGTCTCGTGCGACGGTTGCGGTGGCCATGGTGTCCTCCTGGGACTCGATCGCTCGGTCCCGCCCGTCGCGGCACCTACCCGCTCCTGCGGATCGCAGACGTCAGCGACGGCCCAGGTCGTCCCTGCAGAGCTGGGCGGCGATCCGCCCGCTGATCGCCACGAGCGGCAGTCCGCCGCCGGGGTGGCTGCTGCCACCGCAGAGGTAGAGGTGCTCGAGGGGACCTCGGTTGCCGGGGCGGAGGAACGCCGCCGCCCGCCCGTTCGACGACGTCCCGTAGATGGAGCCGCCCGGCGTGCGGAAGCGCGACTCGATCTCGGCGGGGGTGATGTCCTCCCGGTGCACGACCCGGCCGGCGAGGTCCCATCCACGGCGGGCCATCACCTCGAGGAGGTGGTCGCCGTACCCGGCCATCTCGCCACCGCCGGCAGGGGCGTTGACGAGCACGAACCAGCTCTCGTGGCCGGCGGGTGCCTGGCCCGGGTCGGTGACCGACGCCGCGCACACGTAGACGGTGGGGTCGTCGGCGCCGGCGCCCCGGTCGAAGATGGCGGCGAACTCGTCCTCGTAGCTCGAGGAGAACGCGATGTTGTGGTGGGCGAGGCCCTCGGTCCGGCCCTCGACGCCCAGCAGCAGGACGTAGCCCGAGGACGATCGGGGTGCCAGCTCGGTCCGACGGCGGCGCCGCGGGTGGGGGAGGAGGTCGCGGTACAGGTGGAGCGCGTCGACGTCGGCGACCACGGCGTCCGCCGGGACGCGTGAACCGTCGGCGAGGCGGACGCCGGCGACCCGGCCGTCGCGCTGCTCGATCGCGGCGACGTCGACACCGGTCCGCACCTCGACGCCGATGCCCGTGGCGAGCTCGACGAGGGCTTCGGCGAGCCGGCCCAGCCCGCCGTCGACGTACCAGGCCCCGAGCGCCTGCTCGAGGTGGGCGATGCACGCCAGCGTGGCCGGCGCCCGGAACGGGGAGGAGCCGGAGTAGGTGGCGTAGCGGTCGACGTACCGCACGAGGCGCGGGTCGCGGAACGACGCCTCGGCCCGGGCGTGGAGCGAGCGGAGCGGGTCGATGGCGAGGAGGTCGCGGGGCGAGCGCATCCGCCGGGCGAGCGAGAGCGGGTTCTCCATCGGCCCGGCGAAGAAGGTGCGCTCGGCCACCTCCCACACCTCGCGGGCGTGGTCCATGAACGTCCGCCACTCCGCGCCGCTCCCGGCCGAGAGGGCTTCTGCGGCCGCGGCCGCGTCGTCGAGGTCGGCGCGGTGGTCGAACGTCGAGCCGTCGGCGAAGCGGTAGCGGCAGACGGGGTCGAGGCGCCGGAGGGTGACGAGCTCGTCGAGCGACCGACCGGCCACGGCGGCCAGGTCGGCGAACACGCCGGGGAGGGTGAGCAGCGATGGCCCGGTCTCCCAGCGGAAGCCGTGCGCCGCCCGCTCGTCGAGCTTGCCGCCCGCCCGGTCGAGGCGCTCGAGCACGACGACGTCGTGGCCGGCGGCCGCGAGGTGGATCGAGGCGGCCAGCCCGCCGACGCCGGCGCCGACGACGGCGACCTCAGCCACGCCGCCTCCACCAGGCGAGCGCGGTGCACGTGCCCATCCCGATGCCGCCCACCACGCCGACCAGCGGACGGCCGAAGAACACGAGGAAGCCGATCGTGCTCATCACGGCCCACCACGTGTACAGCGCAAGCAACGGGAGGTCGGCGGGGGCCCCGGGTCGGATGCGGTCGAGCACGGCGAGCACCACGACGCCGGTGCCCAGCCACCCGGCGTAGTTCGACAGCGGGATGCCCTCGTAGGCGCCGTCGACCGCCCAGGACCAGTAGCCGTTCTCCACCATCTGCGGGTCGAGGAACAGGTCCCACGCGGTGAGCGCCAGCGCCCCCACGACCACGGCCGCGGCGCGTTCCGTGGCGACTGCCAGAACCCCTCGGCGTTCTGGCAGTCCTGGCGGAACACCGCGGATGGCGTGGCCCACCTCCAGCGCCGGGATGCCCATGGCGAACCAGGCCAGGGGGACGATCAGCGGCACGCCGCCGAGCGTGGGCTCCAGGGCGCCGGCGTAGTCGTACTCGCCGAACGGGAAGCCGGTGGTGTGGCCGACGCGCTCGACCGCCAGCGTCCCCACGGCCACGAACCCGAGCGCCAGCCCCGCCCGACGCCTGCCCCACGAGCCCGTCGTCAGCGCCAGCGTCGTCGCGGCGAAGGCCACGACCACGAGCGTCGACAGCCACTCGAGCGTGGCGTCGTCGTCGGTCAGCGGGACGGCGATCTGCGCCAGCGCCAGCACCCCGAACGCCACCACGGCGACCCCGAGGAGCGGCGTGGTCACCGGCCGAGGAGCAGGGCCCGCCCGGCCGTCGTCACCTTGCGCCACGTGGGCACCCTGGCACGGGCGCGGAACACGTCGTGGTCCTGGGCCTCGATCTGGTCGAGGATCTGCGAGTACAGCGAGCGGGCGGCGCGGATGCAGCGGGCCGAGCGCTCGGGCAGGAAGCCGATGCCGGTGTCGGCGTACCGGTAGAGCGCGCGGGTGCGCTCGATCTCGAAGCGCACCAGCTCGACGAGCTCGGGGGTGGCGGTGCGGGTCTCGAACGCCGACTCGGCGCCGAAGCGGCGGATGTCCTCCTGGGGCACGTAGACCCGACCCCGGTCGAGGTCCTCGTCGATGTCGCGCAGGAAGTTCGTCAGCTGGAACGCGTTCCCCAGCTCCCGGGCGGGGGCGAACGCCGCGGGATCGGTCGGCTCGAGGATCGGCAGCATCATCTCGCCGATCACGGCTGCCGAGCCGTCCATGTAGACGAGCAGGTCGTCGTAGGTCTCGTAGCGCTCGACCGTGAGGTCCATCGTCATCGAGGCGAGGAACCGGCGCACGCACTCGGGGTCGATGCGGAACGCCCGCACCGTGTGCACCATGGCCTTGCGCACGAGGTCGTCGGAGTCACCGGCCTCCAGGTCCTCGAAGAACCGGTCGCCGAAGTCGGCGAGCGCCTTGGCCCGCACGTCGGTCGGCACGTCGCCGAGGTCGTCGACGATGTCGTCGGCGTGGCGGCAGAAGCCGTAGAGGGCGTGCACGTGGCGGCGCTTCACGCTGGGCAGCACCTGCGTGGCCCAGTAGTAGGTGGTGCCGTTGCGCTTGTTCAGCGCCCTGCACTGGGCGTAGCTCTGCTCGAGCGTGACGGCGGAGCTCATGGCCGGGCGAGCTCGTCCACCCGCTCGGCTGCGAGCTTCCCGCTCACCAGCACCATGGGGACGCCGACGCCGGGCTGCGTGCCCGACCCGACGAACACCAGGCCCGGCGCCTGCTTCGTGACGTTGCCGGGCCGGAACGGCCCGGTCTGGCGGAACTTGTGCGAGAGCGCGAACGGGGTGCCCCGCTCCATGCCCTGGCGCTCCCAGTCGGCCGGGTCGATGAAGGCCTCGGCCTCGATGTCGTCCGGCCGCACCGGGTAGCCCCGGGCGATCAGCCGCTCCTGCAGCGACGAGCGCAGCGGCTCGCGCTCGCAAGTCCAGTCGATCCGGCCGTCGAGGTTCGGGACCGGCTCGAGCACGTAGAGCGAGTGGCGGGGCACGCCGTCGTCGGCCGCCGGCACCAGGCCGGGCTCGTCGAGGCTGTGCACGGTCACGAGGATCGACGGGTCGCCCATGCGCGTCCCCCGCTTCAGCAGGTCGTCGAAGGCGCCGTCCCACTCCTGGCCGAAGTGGATGTTGTGGTGCGCCGTGCCCGCGGGCAGCTCGCCGCGGACCCCGACGTGCCACAGCGCGCAGCTGGGCGAGTAGTGGCCGTGGCGGACGGCGAACGGTGGCTTCAGCCCGGGGACGAGCGTGCGGTACGCCACCGGGAGGTCGGGGTTGCAGACGACGGCGTCGGCTTCGAGGAGCTGGCTGGTGCCGTCGGGCGCCGTCACGTGCACGCCCCGCACCCGTCCCCGGCTGCCCTCGGCGAGCACGATCCGGTCGACCTCCACGCCGTAGCGCAGCTCGACCCCGGACTTCTCGAGCGCCCTGGCCAACCCGAGCGGAACGGCGTGCATGCCGCCCTCCGGGAAGAACACGCCCTCGATCGAATCCATGTACGTGATGACGCAGTACAGGGCGAGGGCCTCGTAGGGGGCGAGGCCGGCGTACATCGACTGGAAGCCGAAGATCTTCTGGAGGCGGTGGTCGTCGAAGTAGGAGGCCACCTTCTTGCCCAGCTTCCCGAACCCGCCGAGGCGCACCAGGTCGAGGGCCGGCTTCAACGGCCAGGCCAGGTCGAGGGGGGAGTCGAAGTTGGCGTCGATGAAGTTCGCCTGCTCGACCTCGTAGAGCTTCCGCAGCCAGTCGGCGAACCGACCGAACTGGCGCGCCGCCTCGGGTCCGACCACCTCGCGGATCTCCCGGGTCATCCGCTCCCGGCCGTGCCAGACCCGCAGCTCGGACCCGTCGTGGTACGTGGCCCGGTACATCGGGTCGACCGGCTTCAGCGTGACGAAGTCGTCCATGTCGGAGCCGAGGGCGTCGAAGCACGCCCGCAGCAGGTCCGGCATGGTGAACACGGTGGGGCCCGTGTCGAAGCGGTAGCCGCCCAGCTCGAGCAGGCCGTTGCGGCCGCCCGGCACGGCTGCCTTCTCGAGCACGAGGACGTCGTGGCCACGTCCTCGGAGGTGGGCGGCGGCGGACAGGCCTCCCAGCCCGGCGCCGACCACGATCACGTGCACGTCAGCTCTCCCGCCAGGCCACGAACCGTGCGAGGTCGACGAGGGCGGCGCGCGCGTCGGGCGTGAGCGCCGACCCCTCGATGGCGGCGATGGCGCCGGCGGTGAGCTCCTCGATGCGGTCCTCGACCTCGGCGAGCGCGCCGGTGGCGCGCAGGACGTCCTGGATGTCGACGATCTCGTCGTCGCGCAGGTCCGGGGAGCCGATCCGGCCGAGCACCTCGCGCTGCGCCGCGTCGGCCGTCCGGCTGGCGGCGGCGAGCAGCGGGGTGGGCTTCCCCTCGCGCAGGTCGTCACCGACCGGCTTGCCGATCACCGAGCCCTCGCCGAACGCGCCGAGCACGTCGTCTCGCAGCTGGAACGCCTCACCGAGCGGGTCGCCGTAGGCGGAGAGCACCTCGCGCAGCTCCCCGAAGCGACCCGTGAGCGCCGCGCCCACGTGCAGCGGGCGCTCGATGGTGTACTTCCCCGACTTGTAGCGGGCGATCCGGCGGGCGCCCTCGGGATCGGTGTCGCCGCGAGCGGTGCCGAGGATGTCGAGGTACTGGCCGACGTTCAGCTCGATGCGGAGCTCGTCCCACACGGAGAGGACCTCGCGTCCGGCGTCGCGCAGGAGCAGGTCGGCGTACACGTGGGCGAGGTCGCCGATGAGGATCGCGACGCCCTCGCCGAAGCGGCGGTCCTCGCCGCGCCACACCTCGAGCTGGTGGCGGTCGGCGAACGCGAGGTGCGCGGTGCGGAACCCGCGCCGGGTGTCGGAGCCGTCCATCACGTCGTCGTGCACCAGCGCGAACGCCTGCAGCAGCTCGAAGGCGGCGCCGGCGTCGACGACGGTCGCGTCGTCGGGGTCGCCGCCCGCACCGACGAAGCCCCAGAAGCAGAACGCCGGCCGGAGCCGCTTGCCCCCGCTCATCACCAGCCGGCGGAGCGCGTCGAGGGGCTCGGCCAGGTCGCGCGTCAGCGCCGTCCAGCGGGAGACCTCCTCGTCGAGCAGCGCGGTGAGCCGCGCCTCGACGAGGTCGGCCACTCGGAGCAGGCTCGGCGGCGTCGGCACGCCGGTTCGGGGGGTGGGGACGCCCATCGGCCAGCAAGCGTAGGGGCCGGCACCGCAGGGCGGGCCTCGCGCGTGCATGCTGATCGCCATGCCCTCCGGCCGGCGCGTGCACCCCCTGGTGCCGGCGCTCGTCGCCGCGTTGGTCGCCGGGGTGCTCGTGCTCGTCGTGGCTGCCCGCGACGACGACGCGGCCACCGCGCCGGCGTCCACCACCACGACCACCGCGGCGCCCACCACGACGACGTCGACCACCACGACCACGCCCCCCGAGCCGGTGCCGGTGGACGAGCTGCTGGTGGAGCCGCTGCCGCTCGATCCACCGACCAGCTACCGCATCACCTACGACGTGGTCGAGAACGGCTCGCCCCGGGTGGAGGAGTGGACCGTCCGCCGCCCGTACGAGGCGGTGCAGGTGGCGACCCGCGACGGCTCGCCGCTCAGCGGTTCGTCCACCTCCCGCGAGATGTACCAGGTCTTCCTGTCCGAGGAGCGGGGGTGGCTCCCCGTGCAGCCCGAGCTGCACCGCCCCGAGTACGACCTCCGGGCCGGAGAGTCGGTCGCGCTCCTCGTCCACCTCGGCCTCGCCCAGGCCCGCGACGACGGCGAGCACGCCGGCCGGCGCTGCCTCGTGTACCGCACCGGGCAGCCGCCGACCGCGAGCGAGGTCACCGCGCCGACCGACGGCGAGCACACCGACCTCTGCATCGACGCCGCCGGGCTGGTGCTGCACGAGCGCTGGGTCGTGGGCGGGGTGACCGTGGTCGAGCGGACGGCGACGTCGGTCGAGCTCGAGCCCCAGGTGGACGCGGCGGCCTTCCAGCCCGGGCCCGTCGCCGCCGACGTCGAGGAGCTGGCGCGGGCGTTCTCCAGCATCGCCGTGGAGGCCGACGCCGAGACGCTGGCCCGGCTGCGCACCGACGTGCTCGCGCCCGAGGGCTACACCGCGGACGGCGCCGTGTTCCGGGCGGCCGGCAGCGGCTCTCAACCGGGCGGCGCCTCCGAGATCGTCCGCTTCTTCTCCGCCGGCCCCGACCTGCTCGAGGTGGCGGAGGTCTTCGTCGACGGACCGGCGACCGTGGCATCCCCGACCGGGGTGCCCGTGGTCGTCGAGGGCTGGGACGAGGTCTGGTTCCTCCCCGCCTTCCGGGCCTCCGCGCTGCGGGCGCGCATCGACGAGTCGTCGTACGTCGAGGTCCGCCACCACGACGTGCGGGTGCTCGTCGACGTCTTCCGCTCGCTCGTCCGGCGATGAGGCCGGCGGTGCTGGCGCTG
>DASUEE010000068.1:0-6309 GCA_036275235.1 Acidimicrobiales bacterium
GCTGGCAGGAGGCGTTCGAGGCCGGCAAGGCGCCGAAGGTCGTGCTCGAGGCCACGCACGTCCAGACGTTGGAGTGGTGCCGTCTCGACGACCTCCGGGCTCACGCCGCCACCCGCTGAGCGCCCGCCCAGCCGCCGGGCATCCCCGCTCCCGTTCGGCCTCCAGCAGGTCGACGGCACCGAGGCGATCGGGCGGCCTATCGGGTGACCGGCGATCCTGACGCCGTGCTGCGGTCGTGGGCGCAGCAGCTGGCTCCGCTTGGCATGGGCGACGTCCTCCTGCGTGCCGGCGAGCCCCTCGACGCGCTGTCCGCGTGGGGTGAGATCGGCGTGCAGTCCGGTTGGGTCGGGGGCTCACCGGGGCCGGGATGGGTCGATGTGCAGCTGTGGGCCACCGAGGGCGAGCCGATCCTGCTCGTGTCGATCGACCGGTTTCCCGACGTCGATCGCGTGGAGTCCACGGTGGTCGACGACGGCGGGTCTCTCGAGCCGCCGCCTGATCCATCGGTGGGCGCCCGCCCTCCGGCGCCGGGCGACGAGCTCTTCGACGAAGGGAGCGACGTGATCCACGTGCCCGAGGGGGCGCGTGCCCTGATGCCGTCGATCCCCACGACCCGAGGGACCGGCGGCTCGACCTCGCTGCTGGCGGCGACCGACGAGCGGGCAGTGATCCAGCGCATGCTCGACGAGGCCGTGGCGCAGAACGAGTACCACGAGGTCAGCCCGGTCGAGGTCGAAGAGCAGGACGAGGTGACGGTGACGAAGGGTCGCTTCGTCGTCCCCGCCGGCGGGTGGGAGTTCCAGGTCGTCGCGGTGCGGGTGCTCGGGGAGCCCGACGCCATGGTCTGGGTCCAGAGCGCAGCGGACTGAGACGGCGCCGGGATCTCGACCTCTCAGGTATCGGGGGCCGATCGTTCTCGGGTCGAGTTCGGTGGTCCTCCCGGCGTGCAACGGAGCCGCTGCCAGTTTCCTACGGGTGGGCTGCCTGCTGGATGGCGGTCCAGACGCGCTCGGCGGTGAGGGGCATGTCGATGTGGCGGACGCCGAGGTGCGAGACGGCGTCGACGACGGCGTTCTGGACGGCCGGCGTGGCCCCGATGGTGCCGGACTCGCCGATGCCCTTGGCACCGAGCGGGTTCATCGGCGTCGGCGTCTCGTGCGGGATCCGCTCGAAGGACGGGAGCTCCGCGGCGGACGGGAAGGCGTAGTCGGCGAAGGTCGTGGTGAGCGGGTTCCCCTCGTCGTCGTAGCGGACCTCCTCGAACAGCGCCTGGCCGATGCCGGCGGCGAGGCCGCCGTGGACCTGGCCGTCGACCAGCAGCGGGTTGACGATCGTGCCGGCGTCGTCGCACGCCACGTGGCGCAGCAGCCGGACCCGGCCGGTCTCGGTGTCGACCTCGACGACGGCGACGTGGGCGCCGAAGGGGAACGTGGAGCCTGCGGGCTGGAAGTCGGTCTCGGCGAACAGCCGCTCGATGCCGGCGCCGGGCGCCGCGGCCGCCAGGTCGGCCCACGTGCGGGCCGACACCGGCGCGCCGGCCACGGCGAAGGTGCCGGCGGCCGGGTCGTGCACGACGTCGGCGGGGTCGGCCTCGAGCAGCTCGGCCGCCAGCTTCCGCGCCTCGTCGACCACGAGCTCGGCGGCCGCGGATGCGGCCGCGCCGCCGATCTGCAGCGACTTCGACCCACCGGTGCCGCCACCGCGGGGGATGTCGTCGGTGTCGCCGTGGCGCACCTCGATGCGGTCGATCGGGATGCCGGTGCGGTCGCTGACGAGCATCGCCCACGCCGTGTGGTGGCCCTGGCCGTGGGCCGACGAGCCCGTGCGCACGATCGCCCCGCCCTCGGGGGTGATCTCCACCGAGCCGTACTCGCTCTGGCGCATGACGTTGGTGATCTCGACGTAGACCGACACGCCGATGCCCAGCTGCAGCGAGCCGCCCTCGTCGCGCCGGCGCGTCTGCTCCTCCCGCAGCTGCTCGTACCCGGCCGCAGCCAGCGCCTCGTCGAGCACGGCCTCGTACGCGCCGCTGTCGTAGTGCCCGCCGGTGGCGGTCTGCAGCGGGAACGCGTCGGCGGGCAGCAGGTTGCGCCGACGCACCTCGACCGGGTCCATGCCGATCTCGACCGCGAAGCGGTCGACCATGCGCTCGATGGCGGCGGCCGCCTCGGGCCGGCCGGCCCCGCGGAACGCTCCCACCGGCGACGTGTTGGTGAGCACCGACCGGATGCGCACGCCCACGTCGTCGATCGCGTAGCAGCCGGGTGCCATGAGCCGAGTCATGTACGGCAGCACGCAGCCCATGCCGGCGTACGCGCCGCCGTCCTGGATGACGTCCAGGCGGTACCCGGTGATGCGTCCCTCGCGGGTCCCGGCGAGCGCAGCCCGCTGCACCTGCCCGCGTCCCTGCACCATGCCCACGAGGTTCTCGGATCGGGTCTCGGTCCAGCGGACGGGGCGGTCCAGCCGGCGGGCCACCCAGGTGACCACCAGCTCCTCGGGCGAGGTGCCGTGCTTGGCGCCGAAGCCGCCGCCGACGTCGGGGGTGATCACGTGCACCATCGCCGGGTCGAGGCCGAAGATCTGGGCGATGCCGTCGCGGGTGCCGTGGGCGCCCTGCGTGCACGACCACTGGGTCAGGCGTCCGTCGTCCCAGCGGGCGGCCGCCACGCGACCCTCGAGCGGCACCGCCGCCATGCGCTGGTTGACGAGCCGCTCCTCGACGACGACCTCGCCGTCGAGCTGGCCGGCGTCCACCGGCTCACCCTGGTCGAGCACGACGTTCGTCGTGGTGCCCTCGTGCAGGAGCACGCTGCCGACCACGGCCTCCTCCGGGTCGACCACGGGGGGCAGCGGCTCGATGTCGGCCCACACCGCCTCGGCGGCGTCGACGGCCTGGGCTCGCGTCTCGGCGACCACCACGGCGACGGGCTCGCCGACGTAGCTCACCTGGTCGCGGGCGAGCAGGGGCTGGGGCGCCGACGGCTCGAGCAGCGGGTTCGCAGGGAGCGGCCCCACGTCGATGTCCGCACCGGTGAACACGGCGACCACGCCTGGCATCGCACGCGCGTCCTCCACGTCGACGGACGTGATGCGCCCCCGTGCCGTGAACGACCGCACGAAGGCGAGGTGCAGCGCGTCGGCGGGCGCCACGTTGTCGATGTAGGTCGCGCCGCCCCGGAGGAGGGCCGGGTCCTCCACCCGGCGCACCCGGGTGCCGAGGATGCTGCCGCCTGTCGGGACCGTCGCCGTGTCGCTCACGGCGCCGAGTCTGGCGCGTCCGGGATCAGCGCGTGATCGGCTTGTACTTGATGCGATGCGGCTCGGTGGCGTCGGCACCGAACTCCTTGCGCCTCCACTCCTCGTACTCGGAGAAGTTGCCCTCGAACCAGCGCACCTGGCTCTCGCCCTCGAACGCGAGGATGTGGGTGGCGAGCCGGTCGAGGAACCACCGGTCGTGGGAGATCACGACGGCGCAGCCGGGGAACGTCTCGAGGGCGTCCTCGAGGGCGCGCAGCGTGTCGACGTCGAGGTCGTTGGTGGGCTCGTCGAGGAGGATCACGTTGCCGCCCTCCTTGATCTTCTTGGCCAGCAGCACGCGGTTGCGCTCGCCGCCCGACAGCACACCGACCTTCTTCTGTTGGTCCGAGCCCTTGAAGTTGAACGACGCCACGTACGCACGGCCGTGGATCTCCCGCTTGCCGATCTGCAGGTTGTCGACGCCGCCCGTGATCTCCTCGTACACGGTCTTGTCGTCATCCAGGACGTCGCGGTCCTGGTCGACGTAGGACAGCTCCACCGTCTTGCCGATGGTGATGTCGCCCTCGTCGGGCTTCTCCGCCCCGGTGATGAGCTTGAACATCGTCGTCTTGCCGGCACCGTTCGGGCCGATGACGCCGACGATGCCGGCCGGGGGGAGCCGGAAGCTGAGGTCCTCGATGAGGAGGCGGTCCTCGAAGCCCTTCGACACGCCGTCGAAGTCGATGACCTGGTCGCCGAGGCGGTTTCCCGGCGGGATGGCGATCTCGAGCTTGTCCAGGCGGCCTGCGCCCTGGTCGGCCTCCGACCGCAGCTGCTCGTAGGAGTTCAGCCGGGCGCGACCCTTGGCCTGCTTGGCCTTGGGCGACATGCGGATCCACTCGAGCTCGCGCTGGAGCGTCTCGCGCTTGCGCTCGTCGGCCTTCTCCTCCTGCCGGAGCCGGGCCTGCTTCTGCTCGAGCCAGCCGGAGTAGTTGCCCTCGAACGGGTAGCCGCGACCCCGGTCGAGCTCGAGGATCCACTGGGCGACGTTGTCGAGGAAGTACCGGTCGTGGGTCACGGCGAGGACGGCGCCCGGGTAGTCCTTCAGGGTGCGCTCGAGCCACGCCACCGACTCGGCGTCGAGGTGGTTCGTGGGCTCGTCGAGCAGCAGCAGGTCGGGCTGGGAGAGCAGCAGGCGGCACAGCGCCACGCGCCGGCGCTCGCCACCGGACAGCACGGTGACGTCGGCATCGCCGGGCGGCAGGCGCAGTGCGTCCATCGCGATGTCGATGGTGCGGTCGAGGTCGTCGACGCCGCTGGCCGCCATCTTCGCCTCGAGCTCGGCCTGGCGGGCGCCGATCTTCTCGTAGTCGGCGTCGGGATCGGCGTACGACGCCAGCAGTGCGTCGTACTCCTCCTGCAGCGAGGCGACGTGGGCCACGCCGTCCATCACGTTACCGCGCACGTCCTTGGACGGATCGAGCTGGGGCTCCTGGGACAGGTAGCCGACGCTGTAGCCGGGGGACAGCCGGGCCTGGCCGGTGAACTCGTCGTCGACGCCGGCCATGATCTTCAGCAGCGAGGACTTGCCGGAGCCGTTGTGGCCGATCACCCCGATCTTGGCGCCGGGGAAGAACGAGATGGAGATGTCCTTCAGCACCTCCCGGTCCGGCGGGTAGTACCGGGAGACCTTCTGCATGGTGTAGATGAACTCGGCCACGACACCACCCTATTGGCCTGCTGCCATGAGCAGCCAAAGGTGCTGCTGTCAGCAGGTCTTCCTGCTGGATCTAGCAGGTTTTCTGCTACGCTGGGCGGCGTGCGGCCAGCGAAGAGCTCCCCCTTCCGGTTCGCCGAGCTGGCACCCGATGACCCCGTGGGACGGGACGAGGTGGTCGCCGCCCTGCTCGACCGGGCCCGCGCCGGGCGGTTCGTGCTGCTCACGGCGCCACGCCGCTTCGGGAAGACCACGCTCGTCCACCGGCTCCGCCGGGTGGCCGACGGCGACCCCGTCGTCGTCATCGCCGACCTGCAGGGCGTGCGGGACCTCGGCATGCTGGCGCAGCGGCTCGCGGCGTCGTGGCGGGACCTGCCGGCGTCGCTGCCCCGCCAGGTGCTCGACCACGTGTCGAGCCGCATCGCCGGCTTGACGGCCGGCGGGCTCGGGGTGTCGCTGCGCCACCGCGACCCGAACGACCCGGGACCGCTCGAGTCGGTCCTCGCCGTGCCCGTGGAGGTCGCCGAGCGCACCGGCCGTCGGGTGCTCGTGGTGCTCGACGAGTTCCAGGAGATCGCCCCGATCCCCGGTGCCGACGCCATCATCCGCAGCCAGATCCAGCACCACGCCGACCAGGTGGCGTACATCTTCCAGGGGAGCGAGGAGTCGATCCTCCTCGGGCTCTTCGACCACGGCGAGCGACCGCTGTATGGCCAGGCCGAGCGGTTCCGCCTCGAGCCCTTCGACCTGGGGCTGCTCGGGGCGTTCGTGACCGAGCGCTTCACCGCCACCGGACGAGGCGTCAACGGCTCCGCCCTCGAGCTCTACCTGACCGTCACCGGCGGCCACCCACAGCGCGCCATGCGCCTGGCCGACGAGCTGTGGCACCGCACGCCCGACGGAGGCACCGCCGACGTCGCCGACGTGGACGCCGCCCTCGAGGCGGTCCTGGCCGAGGCGGCGCACGGCTTCGCCGACCTGTGGGGCACCTTCGACCACCACGAGCGCTGGATCCTCGGCCTCATCGTCGACGGCCGGTCGCTGTTCGGGCCCGAGGCCGAGGCCATCGGCTTGGGGGAGGGGACGGTTCGCAGCGCCGTCGACCGGCTGCGGCGCAAGCGGGTGCTGCGCGAGGCCGCCGGCTACGGACGACCGACGCTGGAGATCATCGACCCGCTGCTCGCCCTCTGGCTGCACCGCACGGCGTCGGCCGGCGCTTGACCGCGGCGGGTCGCTGGGTCACGCCCCCCGACCAGCGGTCGGTCACGGCTTCGCGGGGATGGTTCCTCTCCCGTGGGTGTGGCTGACGCGTTGTCGATCGCGGCTGCGTCCCCGGTGGCGCGGTCACGCGC
>DASUEE010000069.1:0-7678 GCA_036275235.1 Acidimicrobiales bacterium
GGGTCAGAGGAGCTTGCTGACGATCTTCTGCTTCAGCGCCGTGTAGGGCGGGTAGATCAGCGAGAGGTCGGGCTTGGTGGGCTTCTCGAGCACCGGCTTCATGTTCGAGAAGGCGTCGAAGCCCGACTTGCCGTGGTAGCGGCCCTGGCCGGCGTCGCCGACGCCGCCGAAGGGCAGGTCGTGGGGCGTGATGTGGAACAGCGTGTGGTTCACGCAGACGCCGCCCGACGACGTGCGGTCGACGACGGTGTGCGCGTCGGCGGACTCCTCCGAGAACACGTAGAGCGCCAGCGGCTTCGGGCGACCGTTGACGAAGGCGATGGCCTCCTCGAGGTCGTCGACGGCGAGGATCGGCAGCACGGGGCCGAAGATCTCCTCCTGCATGAGGCGGCTGTCCGGGTCGGGGTCGACGATGATCGTCGGCGGCAGCTTGCGGGTGGCCTGGTCGACGGCGCCCCCGCACACCACCGTGCCGCCGTGGTCGGCGAGCAGGCCGGTGAGCCGCTCGGCGTGGCGGTCGTTCACGATCTGGGTGAGGTCGGGGGAGGCGGCCGGGTCGGCGCCGTAGAACTCGTCGATGACGCCGAGCAGCTTCTCGACGAGGGCGTCCTTGCGCTGGCTGTCGACGAGCACGTAGTCGGGCGCGATGCAGGTCTGGCCGGCGTTGAGGAACTTGCCCCAGGCCATCCGGTGCGCGGTGACGTCGAGGTCGGCGCCGGGCGCCACGATGGCCGGCGACTTGCCCCCCAGCTCGAGGACGGTGGGGGTGAGGTGCTCGGCCGCGGCCTTGGCCACGATCTTGCCGACGGCCGTGGACCCGGTGAAGAAGATGTGGTCCCAGCGCTGCTCGAGCAGCGTCGTGGACACCTCGGGACCGCCCTCGAAGACGGCGAACGCGTCGGGGTCGAGGTGCTCGCGGAGCAGTCGGGACAGCAGGGCCGAGGTCTCGGGCACGAGCTCCGACGGCTTGGCCACGACGGCGTTGCCGGCGGCGACGGCCGCGGCGATCGGCGACACCAGCAGCTGCACCGGGTAGTTCCACGGGGCGATGATCAGCGCCACCCCGAGCGGCTCGGGCAGGACCCGGCCCTTCCCCGGCATGTCCTGCAGGCGCAGCTTGGCCTTGCGCGGCTGCATCCACCTCGCCACGTTCTTGCGCAGGTGCTTCACCTCGGTGGCGGTGAAGGCGATGTCGGTGCTGTAGGCCTCGAGCGTCGGCTTGCCGAAGTCGCGCTGCATCGCGGCGACCAGGTCGTCGCCCGACTCGTCGAGCAGGCGGATCAGCGCGTCGAGCTGGCGCTGGCGCCACTCGAGGGGCCGGGTGCGACCGCTCTGGAAGGTGTGCCGCACGGCGGCGACCGTCCCGGGGATCGAGTCGAGGTCGGTGGCGGGGCGCTGGTCGATGCTCACGGGTCCGAGGGTAGCGAGCACCGCCGGCCTGGCAACGGGCGTCTCCAGCCGTGGCTCAGGGGTCGCCGCAGATCGCCCGGGCGGCGTTGGCGAGCGACGTGGCCGCCTCGTCGTAGTCCTCGACGCGGTCGCGGTAGCGGTCCCGGTCGACCCGGGTGAGGTCGTAGCCGCCGCCGGCCATCTCGTCCTGCAGCGCCTCGACGGCCTCGGCGTACCGCCGGGCCTGGACGGCGGCGTCGTCCGGCGCGTCCTCGGCGACCCGTCCCGCACCGCTGGCCAGGACGGCGAAGGCGTCGCGCATCTCCCCGGGGCTCGCCACGGTCAGCTCGGCGAACGGGTCGTCCTCGCGCAGATGCTCGATGTCGGCGCAGAACGCCTCGGGGTCGGCCTCGTCGCCTCCGCCGCACGACGAGAGGGCGAGCGGGAGGAGGGCCATCGCCACGAAGCGGGCCGCGGGAGACGTCGCCTGCGGCGTGTCCCGCGGCCCGGAACGCACGACCCCCGCCCTCACGGGAGGCGCTGGGACCACAGCAGGGAGGCCACGGCGCTGGCGAGCAGCAGCACGAGGCCGAACCCGACGAAGCGATCGGTGACCTCGCGCTCCTCGGTGTCGAAGCCCACGGAGGACCCGATGTCCTCGTAGACGGCGTTGAGCTGGTCGAGCGACTGGGCGCTGAAGAACTGCCCTCCGGTGCGGTCGGCGATGAGGCGGAGCGGCTCCTCGTCCACCGGCACGGGCTGGATCTCGCCGTCGATGACGATGGTGCCCTGCGCCGTGCCGAAGGCGATGGTCGACACGGGCACCCCGGCTTCGAGCGCGGCTTCGGCGCCGTCGACGTCGGGTCGGCCGACGGTGGTCTTGCCGTCGGTCATCACGATCATGCGCCCGGGCACGTCCTCGTCCTCGTCCTCGGGGACCGGGGCGGTGCGGATGGCGTCGAGGCCGGCGAAGATCGCCTCCCCGATCGCGGTGGCCGGACCGAGCTCCAGGGTCTCGATCGCGCGGCGAACGGGCTCGCGGTCGGTGGTGGGCGTGACCCGCACCCTGGCCACGCCGTCGAAGCTGACGAAGCCGAGGTTGATGCGGGGCGGGAGCTCCTCGACGAAGGCGAGCGCTGCCTGCTGCGCCGCCTCCAGGCGTGAGGGAGCGACGTCGGTGGCCTCCATCGACAGCGAGGTGTCGATGGCGAGCACGACCGTGGCGCGCTCCTTGGGCACCTGCACCTCGTCGGCCGGGCGCGCCCAGGCCACCACGGTGGAGGCCACGGCGAGCAGGAAGACGGCGGCGGCGAGGTGGCGTCGCCAGCCCGGCCGGCGCGGCGCCACGGAGTCGAGGAGCGGCAGGTTCGTGAAGCGCACCGTGTAGCGCCGGCGCAGCAGCCCGAGCGCCACGTAGGCGACCACCAGCGCGAGGACCGCGAGGAGCCCGTAGAGACGGGACGGGGCGAGGAACGACTCGGGCCACATGGCGCTCACCGCACCCCGGCCGTGGCCCGGCGGCGCTGGACGAACCGGGCGATGTCGAGCACCCAGTCGCGGTCGGTGCGCAGCTGCAGGTGGCTGGCGCCGGCCCGGCGCAGCTCGTCGGCGATGCCCCGGCGCTGCTGGGCGGCCGCCGCGGCGTAGCGCTGGCGGGTTCGGCGGTTCGTGGGCACCTCCCGGGTGCGGCCGGTCTCGGGATCGACGACGGTGAGCAGGCCCACCGGCGGCAGCTCGAGCTCTCGCGGGTCGACGACCTCCACGGCCACCACCTCGTGCCTGGCCGCGAGCCCGCGCAGCACCCGGCCCCAGCCGTCGGTGCTGAGGAAGTCGGACACCACGACCACCAACCCCCGCCGGCGCGGCGGCACCACCAGGTGGCGCAGCGCGGCGGCGAGGTCGGTGGCGCCGGGCGCCGTCCGTCGACCGACCGTCGAGCCGGGGCGGGCGCCGGTGAGCAGGGCGTGCAGGACGGCCAGCAGGTGCTCGCGCCCGGGCCGGGCCGGCACCACGGTGGCGCGGTCGGCGTCGGCGATCACCGCGCCGAGGCGGTTGCCCGTGCGCGCCGTCAGGAACCCGATGGCCCCCACCGCCTCCACCGCGAGGGTGGCCTTCGTGGTCCGGGCCGTGCCGAAGTCGAGGCTGGGGGAGCGGTCGACGAGCAGCCAGGTCTCGAGCTCGCGGTCGGCCACGGACTCACGCACGTGGGTCTGCACGGAGCGCGCCGAGACGTTCCAGTCGATGCGCCGGACGTCGTCTCCGGGCACGTACGGCCGGGTCTCGCCGGTCTCCGACCCGTGCCCCGGCACCAGGCCGCGGTAGTCGCCGTGCAGCAGGCCGTCGAGGCGACGGGTCACCTGCAGCTCGAGGCGACGCAGCACCTCGGCGGCGTCCCCGTGCAGCACGGCCTCGGCGGGCGTGGTGGACATCTCAGAAGCCGGCGGCCCGCTCGGCGCCGGCCACGTGGGGAGCCGGGACCGTGGACAGCAGGCGGGCCAGCACGTGCTCGACCGACACGCCCTGCGCGAGGGCCTCGTAGGAGAGGACGAGGCGGTGCCGCAGGACGTCGGGGGCGACGTCGAAGACGTCCTGGGGGGTCACGTGCGAGCGCTGGCGCAGCATGGCGAGGGCGCGGCCGGCGGCCACGAGGCCGAGGGTGGCGCGGGGCGAGGCGCCGTAGGAGAGGTACTCGACGAGGTCCGGGAGCCCGTGGCCGGCCGGGTCCCGCGTGGCGTGGACGAGGTCGACGGCGTACTGGAGCGTGCCGTGGTCGACGTTCACGCCCGACGCGGCCTGCTGCAGCTCGAGGAGGGTGTCGGCATCGAGGCGCCGCTCGGCGACCGGCGGCGTGACCCCGTGGCGCAGCACGATCTCGGACTCCTCCGCCGGCGTCGGGTAGTCGATCAGGATCTTCATCAGGAAGCGGTCGCGCTGCGCCTCGGGGAGCGGGTAGACGCCCTCGGACTCGATGGGGTTCTGCGTGGCCATCACGAGGAACGGCTGGGGCACCGGATGGGTCTCGCCGCCGATGGAGACCTGCTGCTCGGCCATGACCTCGAGCAGCGCCGACTGGACCTTCGCCGGCGCACGGTTGATCTCGTCGGCGAGGAGGAAGTTCACGAAGACCGGGCCGAGCTCGACGTCGAACCGCTCGGACGACTGCCGCCACACCCGGGTGCCGGTGATGTCGGCGGGGAGCAGGTCCGGGGTGAACTGGATGCGGGCGAACGTGCCGCCGACGACCGTGGCGAGCGTCTCCATGGCCAGCGTCTTCGCCAGCCCGGGCACGCCCTCGAGGAGCAGGTGGCCCCTGGCGAGCAGGCCCACCAGGAGGCGCTCGAGCACGCGGTCCTGGCCGACGATGACCCGCTTGACCTCCTGCGTGACCGCCTGGAGCTGAGCCGTGGGGTGGGGCGCGGGTGGTTCCACCACGTCGAGGCTAGAGGCGGAACGGCCGCCGGTAGGCTCGCCGGCCCATGGAGATCCTCCTGCTCGTCGCCGCCGTCATCGTCCTCGTGGGCGGTCTGGCGGTCGTCCTCGTCAACCGCCGGGACGACACGCCGCCCGGCATCGAGCCGCCGGCGCGCGGTCCCTCCGCCACCTCGGCGTTCGGCGGCGCGCCCGCCGAGGTCCGCCCGGCCGCCGACCACGGCGACTCCGTCCTCGACCAGGAGCTCGCCCACGGCCACGCCCCGGCCCCCGGCGTGGAGGGCACCGTGGAGGAGGCCGCCGAGGTCGCGGCCACCCCCGAGCCCGTCGTCCGGCCCACCTTCCGTGACCGCCTCTCGAAGGCCCGCTCCACGTTCTCCAGCTACCTCGGCTCGGTGCTGGCCCGCACCGACATCACCGAGGAGACCTGGGAGGAGCTCGAGGAGGCGCTCATCCGGGCCGACGTCGGCGTCGGCCTCACCTCGCAGCTCCTCGACGAGCTGCGCACCACGGTCAAGGAACAGGGGATCACCGAGCCCCAGGCGCTCGTCGACGCGCTCAAGGCCGAGCTCACCGCCAAGCTCGAGCGGGGCGACCGCACCCTCACGCTCGAGCCCGGGAACCCGAACGTGTGGCTCTTCGTCGGCGTCAACGGCGTCGGCAAGACCACCTCCATCGGCAAGGTGGGCAAGCAGCAGGTGGCGGAGGGACGCTCGGTGATCATGGCGGCGGGCGACACCTTCCGCGCCGCCGCCGCCGAGCAGCTCGAGACCTGGGCGGGCCGGGCCGGGGCCGAGTTCCACCGGGGCGCCGAGGGCGGCGACCCGTCGTCGGTGATCTTCGACGCCATCCAGAAGGCCGGCGCCCGGGGCTACGACCTCGTCCTCGCCGACACCGCCGGCCGCCTCCACACCAAGTCGAACCTCATGGAGGAGCTGGCCAAGGTCCGTCGCGTCGCCGACCGCGACCCCGGCAACGTCACCGAGGTGCTGCTCGTGCTCGACGCCACCACCGGCCAGAACGGGCTGCAGCAGGCCAAGCAGTTCACCGAGGCCACGCAGTGCACCGGCGTGGTGCTCACCAAGCTCGACGGCTCGGCCAAGGGCGGCATCGCCCTCGCCATCGCCCTCGACGAGGAGATGGGCGGCCTCGGCCTGCCCATCAAGCTGGTCGGCCTCGGCGAGAGCGCCGACGACCTCATCGAGTTCGACCCGGCCGCGTTCGTCGACGCACTGCTCACCCCGTAGCCCGCCGTGATCTGGCTGCTCTGGAAGCTCATCACCCTGCCGGTCCGGCTCGTCCTGCTCGCGCTGCGCGTCGTGCTCGGCACGGTCCGCGTCGTCGGCGTCGACCGCATCGCCGCCTTCGGCGCCGGCGTCGCCGCCGGCACGGCCATGGCGCCCCGACCCGGCACGCAGCTGCGGGCGGGCGTCGCCCAGCGCGAGGAGCAGCGGGCCGCCCGGGGTGGCGACATCGGGGTCGCGGTGCGCCACGAGCTGGCCACCTCGCCGCGCACCTGGCACCTGCCCCAGCCCGGCGTCACCGTCCAGGGAGACAGGGTGCGCCTCACCGGCACGGTGCCCCACGACCAGGCCCGCCTCGACCTCGTGCGCACCGCCGGCTCCATCGCCGGGGTCCGCGCGGTCGACGACGACCTGGTGGTGGAGGGCGAGGAGCCCGTCCGCTCCTAGACTCGGTCCTCCATGTTCGAGGCACTCAGCGACCGGTTCGACGGGATCTTCTCCCGCATCAAGGGCAAGGGGAAGCTCCGCGAGGAGGACGTCGACGAGACGCTCCGCGAGATCCGCCTCGCCCTGCTCGAGGCCGACGTCAACTTCCAGGTCGTCAAGAACCTCGTCGGGCGCATCCGCGAGCGGGTCGTGGGCATCGAGGTCAGCCAGGCGCTGAACCCGGCCCAGCAGGTCGTCAAGATCGTCAACGAGGAGCTCGTCGAGTCCCTCGGTGGCGAGACGATCAAGCTCACCTACGCGTCGAAGCCGCCGACGGTCGTGCTCATGGCCGGCCTGCAGGGCTCGGGCAAGACGACCAACTCCGCCAAGCTCGCCCGGTGGTTCAAGGCCCAGGGCCGCAACCCGCTGCTCGTCGGCGCCGACCTCCAGCGCCCCGCCGCCGTCCAGCAGCTGCGCACGCTCGCCGAGCAGGTCGGCGTGCCCGTCTACTCGGCGCCCGACGACGTCGTCGCCGGCGGCCAGGGCGACCCCGTCGACGTCGCCACCGCCTGCATCGAGGAGGCCCGCCGCCTCGGCAAGGACGTGGTGATCGTCGACACCGCGGGCCGCCTGGCCATCGATGCCGAGCTGATGGAGCAGGTCCGCCAGATCTCGGTGGCGACCAGCCCCGACTACACCTTCCTGGTCGTCGACGCCATGACCGGCCAGGACGCGGTCACCGTGGCCGAGAGCTTCAACGAGGCCCTCGCCCTCGACGGCGTCATCCTCACCAAGCTCGACGGCGACGCCCGCGGCGGCGCCGCGCTGTCGGTGAAGGAGGTGGTGGGCAAGCCCATCGCCTTCGCCTCCACCGGCGAGAAGCTCGACGACTTCGACCTGTTCCACCCCGACCGCCTCGCCGGGCGGATCCTCGGCATGGGCGACGTCCTCACCCTCATCGAGAAGGCCGAGCAGGTCTACGAGCAGCAAGAGGCGGAGGTCGCGGCCCAGAAGCTGATGGAGGGGCAGTTCACCTTCGACGACTTCCTCGACCAGATGGCCCAGATCAAGAAGATGGGCTCGATCTCCAGCCTCCTCGGGATGATGCCGGGCATCCCGAAGGAGGTGAAGAACGTCAACATCGACGACAAGGAGCTGAGCCGCATCGAGGGGATGATCCACTCGATGAC